>LVWS01000039.1 GCA_002083365.1 Nitrospira sp. SG-bin1
TCCACCCACGCCAGACGAAGTATACTCTGGCATTTTTGGTTGTCAACAGTCTTTCAGTAACTCGACGAGGCCTACATGGATGTCCAAAGTGGATAAGAAGCGGATAAAACGAGTCCAGGAAGCAGCCCACATTCATCAACTTTTTCCTTTAATAGCAACAGACTATGCAACTTAGACCTCTGATTAGGTGCCATCTCCTTCTTTGCCCGGTCCAAACAGGTGAAGTTTGATTGACTTCAATGAGCTTCAATTAGAGAATACTTTCATGCTCTTAAACTACTCGGCTTCCTCATTCGCAAGATCATTTTCATTCCTCATCCTGCCGCTCCTCTGCCTGGAACAGGCCTATGCAAAAGACTTCAACCCGGATAACCCCCTCAACCAACCGGCGCCGGTCTATTGGTGCTCAAGCAAGGCACCGGATCAGCAGATTTCAACTCAAAAAGGCTCCGGTTGTGAGCCGCTCTACGACCAACAGGCGGCAGAATCTTTCAGAGAAAAGGCTCGCCAACAAGGATTCGATTTTCCCGACCGTAATCCAATCAAGATCGCCGAACTGCAGAATGCCGCTTCCAAATATTCAGATCGCTATAGGGCGTTCGTCTCGTGTTGTTTGACAGACCACAGCGCTCCCGGAGAAATCGTCGATTTAATTGATGAAGCCAATCACATTTTGAAGACAGTTCAACAAAAAGGCATTTTTAATTCCCGTACATTTGCCAGACAACTTCCACTTAACGAAATGGTGGGGACAATCACGCGCGCCCGCGGGGACTTATTTCGACTCTATGACCGTCTGGATAAATTGAACAAGGCACAACAGGGTCTGGATCAAGTCGACTACGAAGCCAGCGGCCGGGCTAAGGTTCAGATCCAAGAGGAGGAAGAGGCGATCAAGAAAGAGTTCAGAGCCAAAAAACCTCCGTCATCGGCACCGACCGGGATGGAGATTCAAGATACGACCCTGCGCTCACGCATTGGAGGAGACATCGAGGACACGAAGTTGAATTCTCACTTTGGGGCCGACATTAATTATTTGTCGCCATACAGCAGGATCGGCGAATCACTGCGACCGCGCCGCGGTGAAGATATTCATGACAGCAACATTCCCCATCGGCCAGGAACGGATATCCAAGATACCTCCATGCCCAGTGGCACCGGGTTCGAGGTCGACAGTACGCAGAATCGTGAAGGGATGTCCACGCTCCCACGACGCGGAGTCGGTGCCTCCATAGGAGATTCCGACCTGAACAGCCGGAAACGATAGCCTCTTACGGCTTATTTTCCCACCACCGGCATCGGCTCCCATGTCTCTCCGAAATCGTTGCTGCGATACAACCCGCTGCCGTTCGTGCCGGCATAGAAGACCTTTGAATCGGTTGCACTTTGTGCGATTGTTCGGATGTTGGTGGTTACAAGCCCGCTGTTGACCAGCTTCCATGTCGCGCCGGCATCTTCGCTTCGATGCACTCCATCCCGCCCCGTGATGTAGATCACGCCTCGACGTGTTCGATCGAGCACCATCGCGATGATCATCTGATCGGCAAGCGACTCCCCGATCCGCTTCCAGGCCTTCGCGCCGTCTGTTGATTTATACAGCCCGGCGAGCGTGGCGGCGTAGACGGTATTGGGCTCGTAGGGGTCGACTAGAATCGACGTGACGTTCAGCGCCCGCGACGTTTTCAGCATGTCGGGTGGGACCAGTCCGTTGTTCATTTTTTCCCAATGGCCGGCCTGATCGATCGATTTGTAGACACCTCCGCTGGTTCCCGCGTACAGAGTGGTGGGTTTGGTCGGATCCATGCCCAGCGTCACGACCATCAACACTTCTTTCATGCCCTCCATTCTCTTCGTCCATTGCTCGCCTCCGTTTTTGGTTTCGAACACGCCCATCGTCGTGGCAAGGAAGATGTGCTGCGCGTCGACCGGATCGAAGAGGAATTGATTCACCACGGAGGTGATCGTCGTATCATCAAGCCCTGCGCGCATCGACACCCAGCGCTGCCCACCATCATGGCTCTTGTAGACCGCATCGCCCTTCGTACCCGCATAGACGGTCGCAGGATATACAGGATCGATCGCCATGGAGATCACGCGAGAATGACTCATGCCCTGCGAAAGATTCGTCCAGGTCTGGCCGCCGTCGCGCGTCTTGTAAATGTAGTCGTTCGTCGCCACATAAATGATATCCGGATTGTTCGGATGGAGCTGGATGACGACGATCGGATCACTGCGATTACAGCCGACGAGAGAGATGGCAAGCACGAGGATCGCGAGAAGGTTGTGCATGAAGGAGGCTCGGCATTTCTTCGTGATGTTCAAACGAGTCATCCAAGGCTGCAGGAAACATCGCACGCCGAAGCACGCTCTACTCCGCACATGAAGACAGACGATCGGCCGAGGGGGCAGTGTGAGACCTGTTTCCGCATCTGTTTATCGGAAATTCGCGAACTGCAAATCGATGTCGAAGTCCTGGCCTTTCAAGAACGCGATCGCCGACTGTAATTCATCCTTGCTCTTCCCCAACACCCGCACCTGTTCGCCCTTGATCTGAGCTTGGACTTTCAATTTGGAATCCTTGATCGCCTTCGTAATCTCCTTCGCCTTGTCCGTGGCGAGTCCGCTTTGAATCTTCGCGACCTGGCGCACCGTCCCGCTCAACGCCGGCTCGATCGCACCCTGGGCGAATGCTTTCAGCGACACCCCGCGCTTTACGCATTTCGCCTTGATGATCTCCTGCACCGCCTTGAGCTTGTACTCATCATCCGACACGACGACCAACTCCTTTTCTTTCTCTTTCAACGTGATCTCCGTCTTCGAATCCTTGAAGTCGAACCGCTGCTTGATCTCTTTCGTCGCCTGATCCAGCGCGTTCTTCAATTCTTGCATATTCACTTCCGACACTACGTCGAATGAAAACTGATCAGCCACGATCTCCTCCTTCTTTTCCTTAATCTAGCAAGGGCGGCATGGTCGACCTTTCATTGCGCGCAACCCACCCTACCCCGACGCGCCTTGGCGCGTCCCTTTCCCCGGGAGCACCGCCCTTCATTTAGAATCTTGTTGACCCCGCGTGCGCATACTAGGAGCACAGGAGATCAGCCAGGTTGTTCCTTCTTCTTTCGTCATCCTACGGAGCGGTCTGGTTGATTCTCGACTGCGCGCCATTGAACGAGCACATCGTTCACAACCAGTGGTTTGTATCAACAGATGTGCGCGTTCAGCGAGCAAGAGAACGACCAGACTGCTCCTTTCTCCCTAACAACACCCCGTTCCATGCGGCAACTTAAACCCTTTCTCATCTTCACGATGAATCGCCGTCCGCATCCGCGCCGCCGCCCCCCCACCGGCCATCACGATAACTTCACTGGAGGTAAACGGCTTCTTCAAGACCACATAGCCGTACCACTGCCTGACACTGTCACTTAAGACGATCAGGCCCAACACGGCCACCGATGCCACCAATACCGCGTCCAGATACAGGGCAAAGGCTTGTCCCGCCGCCAATGTCGCCGCCTTCTTCAAGAACATCCGGAACATTTCATAGGAACCGGTCAGTGTGATCAATCCCACGAAGAGCATCGGCGGCACCGTCACCCACAGATAGGACGACTTCCGCATTTTAATCAATACCGTCGTCCCAATGCAGAGCGCCAACATGCCCAGCAGCTGATTGGCGGCGCCGAACATGGGCCAAATCGTCGAAATGCTCCCCGTCCCGATCAAATACGCCCAGGCTCCCACGACCAGACCGCTGCTCAGCATCACACCCGGCACCCAATTGATCCGACGAAAGGGCGCATACACACGCCCTGCCATCTCTTGAATGAGATACCGTGCCACGCGCGTCCCCGTATCGATCGTCGTCAGGATAAACAATGCCTCGAACACCAGCGCAAATTGATACCAATAGGCCATCAGTCCGGACATGCCGGGCAGCGCCGAAAAGATGGATGCCATCCCGACCGCCAAAGATACAGCCCCTCCGGGCCGACCCGCGACATCCACCTCGACCAATTGCGACAACTCCGCAATTCGCGCCGGCGGGAACCCCATAGCCGCCAATGCCTCCGCACCTAACGTCGTATTGATCGCCAAATAGTCTCCGGGAATCAGCACCGACGCCGCGATCAACGCCATGACACCGACAAAACTTTCCAGGAGCATCGCCGCGTAGCCCACTACGGCCTGCGACTCCTGTTCGATCATCTTCGGTGTCGTGCCGGATGACACCAATGAATGAAAGCCCGAGATGGCTCCGCAGGCAATCGTGATAAAGAGAAAGGGAAAGAGCGTGCCGGGAATAATCGGCCCGCCGCCATCGGCAAACGTCGTCACGCGCGGCATCTCGATGGTCGGCGCCATGAGGATGACGCCGAACCCAAGCAAAAAGACCACCCCGAGCTTCATGAACGTGGACAGGTACCCGCGCGGCACCAGCAACATCCATCCCGGCAACACCGATGCGAGGAAACCATACCCGGCCAAGAGCCAGACCAGCGCCGGCTTGTCGAATTCAAAGAACCACGCGTAGGACGACTGTGCCACGACACGACCGAACAGCACGGCACCAATCAACAGAACGACTCCAAGGATCGACACGTCCGCCACCGCGCCCGGACGAAACTTCTGGAGATAGAAGCCCATGAGGAGGCCGATCGGAATCGTCATGGCGATCGTGAACGTACCCCAGGCATTGTGGTAGAGCGCATTCACGACGGCAAACCCCAACCCCGCGAGCGCCACCACCACGATGAACAACACCGCTACCGCCGTCGCCGTCCCGGTGATCGAGCCGAGTTCATCATGAGCGATTTCGGGCAGCGAGCGCCCGTTGCGCCTCATTGAAGCAACGAGGATAATGAAGTCCTGTACGGCCCCGGCGAGCACCGCCCCGATCACCAGCCACAGAAAACCGGGCATGAATCCAAACTGCGCGGCCAGCACCGGTCCGAGTAACGGCCCGGCTCCCGCAATCGCCGCAAAGTGGTGACCAAACAGCACGACTTTGTTCGTGGGATGAAAATTCACGCCGTCATTCAAGCGCACGGCCGGCGTGACATGCTGGTTGTTGAGCCCGACGACCCGCCTGGCGATCCATCGGCCATAAAATCGATAGGCCAGCACATACATGCAGGCCGCCGCCACGACCAACCAGAGTCCATTCACTTTTTCTGCGGGACTGACGAGTCCCGCGACCTGAGCGAGGGCGACGGCGCCAAGAAGAGACAAGAAGATCCAGAGCAATATCCGCGCGATATTCATGCGCGGCATAGTACCACAACGGTACCCCGGCTGTGATAAACTGCTTCATCCTTCGTCACTCCAACCTAGGACATTTCTGAGGTTTCCGGACACCGATTGCACGCTATGGTCGCAAGCGTGGATCCATCATCACCGAACGACCACACAAGGTCCCCCACTGCTCTCCGCCGCACACACAACGAGCAATATGGAATCCGCGAGGGCGCCTGTACGGCCGTGATGCAGGGAGCCGGAGAGAATTTCTTCACGGCCTTCGCCCTCACATTCCACGCGACCACCGCTCAGATCGGCTTGCTGAATGCGTTACCGGCCTTTGTCGGGACGTTTGCCCAGCTGGGATCGGTGATGTGGTTGCGGTGGTTCGATCACCGGCACAGAATCGTCGTCGCCGGGGCCACGGTACAGGCCGCCCTCTGGCTGCCGCTGCTCATGCTTCCGTTTCTCTTTCCGGCATACGGCGCCGCCCTCATTATCGCCTGCGCCGTGCCGCTCGTCGTCGTCGGGCATTTCTCCATTCCAGCATGGAACAGTTTGATCACCGACCTGCTTGATCCCGACACCCGGGGTACGTATTTCGCCAAACGGGCCCGCGTCATGTCGGCCATAAGCTTTACCGCCTTGATCGGAGGAGGCATGCTGTTGAGCTGGACGACGCGACATCAAGCGGTCTGGGCCGGATTTACCATCCTGTTCCTGCTTGCCGCGGTCGCCCGTGGCTTCGCCGCCCGCTATCTTCAGCGGCTCGACCAATCCGATGCACCGGTCACTCAGCACCTGAGCCTCCGCCTGAAGGACTTTGTCGGGACTGGACGCCACGAAGCCTTCTTGCGCTTTTTGTTGTTCTCCGGCTTCATGCATGTCAGCGCCCTGCTCGCCGGCCCCTACTTCGCCGTCTACCTGCTTCGCGATCTGCAACTGTCCTATATGGAATACTCGTTGTGGGCCGCGGCCTCGGTCATCGGTGGATTCCTGGCCATTAACGGCTGGGGGCGCATCGGCGACCGGTACGGAAATCGAAAATTGCTGATGATCACCGGTTTTGGATTACCGGTCCTGCCGTTTCTTTACCTCATGACAGAGGAGGTGTGGTGGCTCATCCTGATCAACGGCTTGGCGGGCATGCTCTGGTCGGGCTTCAACCTCGGCCTGCAAAACATCGTCTATGACCTTGTGAAGAGCGAAGAACGGGCCGGCGCCGTGGCCGTGAGCAACGGGGTCATCGCGACAAGTGCTTTTCTTGGAACCATGATCGGAGGGTGGCTCAGTACCGTCCTCACACCTGAGATCATCCTCGGAGAATTCGAGGTGCTGTTTGCGTCGAACCTCCCGGTGATCTTTTTCGTCTCGGCCTTACTGCGCCTCGCCGTGGCGATCCTATTCATCAAGCCGCTCAAGGAAGTGCGGGACGTCAAACCGATTTCTCACCACGAACTCTTCCTCGAACTGCCCCTCATCAAACCAATGATGGACGTTCTCGGGCGCCGCGTCGGCCATCAGCCGTAGCTACCACAATCCTATAGCCCATTCACCTTCGTTAAGAATCACACTGAAACGAGAACGGCGAGCGGCAGAGTATTCCCGGCAGAGCTCCTGCCACCGTAACAATCCGTCGGCTGTTCCGATTGATCACTTTTTGGAAGGTTCCCGGCCATCATTTGAACGTAAGGACTCGTGTATCTCTATCACTGATCAATTAGATAGATAGCTGGCGTCTGATTTCTGGGACCCATTGAAATGTCGGCCGGCGGATAGATGCACACCCATCACCCTGACTTCCATAGTCGCTCCCACCCTAAGTCCGCAAAGCAAGGCCCTTGCGTAGCTTCGCTGAACTTAATGCCGTTTCTCGCCCCATTCCATTCCAGGAGTTGGACCTGCTCGTCCTGGTCGACCGTCACATCCCAGCCTATACAGCGTGTATAGGGTGCTTTCCGATGCAACTCGGTCACGGTGCGTACACAACTATGGAATGCAGGAATCACGTTCCCGGCAAATGTGACCTGACTCGTCGGATGCACTTTGGTCTCCAGCCACTCCGCCGTATACCCCACCTCCTTAAACGCGCCGCTTTCGACATCAATCGATACGGCAACCTGGCTCTTCGTTTGGACATGGGTTTCGTCTCCACTGCCCATTCTCAGGTAACATGCCCGCACGGACACCTTCCCGCTATCCTCGTACACGGTCGTGATTCGTACGGTTGCTACGGATTGTTGGGTGAATTCAGCGAACAATCGATGCGGCCGCACGGCGCGTTGAAACACCCCGTTCCCCAGCCGGTGGATCTGTTCAAGACTGAACGACTCACGCGTGAGAAAATAAACGCCTTCACCTCGGAGCGAATGATCGAGCTTGAAGACCACTCGCTCCTGATCCTTGAACAGTTTGTCTCTCACCGCATCGGGTGACACAAATCCGGAGGTGGTGTCAAAAAAGATTCCATTCACGTACGCGAGCAAATCAGGAAGGGCCGCGCTCTGAAGCATGACCGCGTTCAGACCTCTGAGGCTCGACACCGGTCCGTACCGCTTCTGAATCGTGGGTACGACAACTGAGAAGTAGTAGTTATCGGGAATCCAGCCCTCTCGAAACCGCCCGGAAACCGCCGTATAGACATACAACCAGGGGGCAAAGCGCTTATGTCCGAGGACCTCCACCGCATAATCGTTACACTGTTTCAAATCCTGACGGCTCGTCTTGCCTTTATAGCTTTCCACGGCCTTCAGGATCTTCATGGCCGTTTTGTTGATAGCCCAATAATCATAATAATAACTCTCCAAACGCCCCAACTTCCGCAAAATAGCCCTGGAGGTCGACTTCCAGTTCAAAGACATCCTGCACCTCTCACAAGTGACTTCGTTGTGCGCAGCGGACGGACAAGTACTCCACCGAGCCTATAGGAAGTAAGACATGGGAATCTACCCTGCGTTCGGGGAGGTCGAGTGAAGAGTTTGTATCCCTCATGTTTGCACGGCGATCTCTGCTGTTGCGGGAGTGGTCCCAGCGCTCGATAGAGTTCCGGAACTAGCCATCGGCCCAAGCGCCGATTGCAAGATCGTTCAAGGCTTGTCAGACGGCAACTCCTACGAAGAAATTCTGTGCGAAGTGGTCAGAAACATCGAGCACGGGGTTGGTCGGTACTGATGCCGGGAGAACGATTCGCCATGGCGGACTCACCTGGGCGTCAGACGACAGCTTAGCACGCGGCGTCCCGCGTAATCGTGCAGACAATCCCGCCGCTACAACCAGCCAAAACCCATTCGTTTTCGTTTCGATTGATGACGCCAACCACGTTGGTCAAGCTTGAGCGTACCTAAAAAACAAAAAATAATGCCCGGAGCGATTCCCAGCCGCATTCATGCGGCGGCATCCTAAGAATCTGCCTGGCGCTTGTAAATCAAGCGATGCCCCATTATCCTTGTGAACCATGGCTACCACGACACCCCTGATCTCCTACTCTCCCGATGTGCTGGGAGGCACCCCTGTGTTTGCGGGTACCCGCGTGCCGGTCCAGACATTGATCGAATACTTGGAGGGGGGCGAAACGATCAACGACTTCCTTCAAGGCTTCCCGACCGTCAGTCGCGACCAGGTTATCGCCTTTCTCGAAGAAGCCAAGACCCGCATGCTCGCTAAAGCCTCGTGAGAATCCTCCTCGACGAGTGTATTGACCGACGCTTTGCAAGAGAGATCGAGGGGCATGAAGTGGTTACAGTCCCTCAAGCGGAGTGGGCGGGAATCAAGAATGGCGAGTCATTGACCAGGGCTCAAACACAGTTCGACGTCTTCGTCACTGTTGATCGTAACTTGGCCTTTCAGCAGAACATCCCCCAGTTCACCATTGCAGTCATTGTGCTTCAGGCGCCGATCAACCGCCTAAAAGACCTTTGCCCGCTGTTACCCAAACTACTTCAGACCATATCAACGGCGCCAAAGGGCGCAGTCAGCCGAATCAGCCTGTAGCTCCTTCTTCAAATCACCATCCATCGATCATAGAACCGGTAGCGGGGGGACTCAACGCACTCTCATTGCCGTCTCTAATCACACCCCCAATGCTAACTGCTTCAGAGTTTCATGTGACGGCCAACCTTGCTCCAGCGCTTTGATCAAAAACTTGGCAGCAAGTTCACGGGCATTGGCAGCTTTTTCTCTAATAGACGGCTCAGATTCAGGAACACTTCCATGCACGATGATAGATCGCATGTCGTAAATTTCTTGTAACTTCTTAAACAAGATTTCCCTTTCAGTTTGGTCGGTAGCAAGATACCAAGCTCCGTACAAGCCAAATTTGAATCGGTACTCACCTTCTTTACCCGGCGGGAGAAGAAAGCCTTCTATTGCTATGACAAAATCAATGAGTTTATCGGATGCGTTCTCTTCGGCATTTCCTAACATGAATCTATGGAGCACAACTTCTTTTCTATTTTGAGGCGAACTAACCGCGCCATCTGGGATTACACGCGCTACCCTTTCTGCTCGCCGAAGATGGTCAGCTGTACAATCTCTCGTACCTCCATTTCGCCCTAAGACAAATTTTTGTCCGCCGCTTGTTAGAGATGGCCCTGGTTCAGTCCAGGTCGAGGCGAGACTCTCTCCGTGAAGTTCAAATCCTAATAGTGCAAGAGCAAGAATGACTTTCTTTGGATAGAGGCCAGCCTGAGGCTGAACGGTTTTGCTGCACGTCGTCCTCACTTCAAGGACAGATCGTTCACTAACAACCCTTGGGAACGGGGGCCTTACGCCTTTATGTTCGTAGTATAGCCATAGTTGATCCGCGGACAAATCTGCAATGCGTGCCAACTCATTGGATGAGATTTTACGCAGTCTAATGTTGTTTGACTCAATGCTTTCTTCAGATAACTTTATCCCCGCTAACGGTAGCGCGGTCACAAAGTTGATCGTATCGGATTGAATAAGGCAAATGGCGTCTTTTGCTAATGACTCTGCAACCGAACGGTTGGGAGTTTTTAGTGTAGCGAGTGACCTTATGTATTCTAGTTCGATCCTGCTGAGCAAAGCCTCACTTATCCATTCTAGTGGATTACGTTCAAAATTATGTTTGGAGAAGGGCGTCCAGACCTTACATCGCTCGCCGTAAGCCTTGTGGAGAGCGTCAGCTGGTGATTTTTGAATGTCCTCTGTACTCGGAGCCGTTTTCTCTCGGAGTGAGAATGCAAACGCAGGAATAACTAACGGTGTAACTTGGACGGTTTCTTGAGAAGAAGAAAATCCAGTTTCTGTAAAGTTAGTGACAACTGGCCTGGAAATCTCAACTGATGGCGGTATCCCCGCAAGTTGTGAAGCCTTAAGAAGCAGCTTTCGCCTTTCCTCCAACCACTGAACAATTTGCTTCTGCAATCCATCAGCTTGCATGCTTCACTTCCCTCTCGGAATCCGTCAAGATGATAAGTACATTCGTACGAAAAATCGACCCAATGTGATAGCTCCTGTCAATGGCTAAGTCCGACCGCCGGCGGTTTTCTTTCGAAAGCGAGCGGCGTACGCTAGCCGTGTATGGGGCAGACAGGATAGAAATGATGCGCTGATGGCTAATGGCACAACTAAAAGAGAGACACATCAGCACTGGTTATCTGGCCATGCTGCCGAGGGATCGGCGTGAACGCGGTGAGGCGATCGACCGACTCGTGAAGAAGCTGTTCCCGAAGACCACGTGCGATTTCAGCTACCGGATGCCAACCTATCATGTCGGCGAACACTTCTTTGCGTGGAAGAGCCAGAAGAACTATCTGTCGGTCTATACCTGTTCCTCTGAACGCATCGCAGCCTTCATGAAAAAGCATCCTGAGATTCGACACGGTGCCGGCTGTATTAATTTCCGCGACCGCGATCCCTTTCCACTCCATGACCTCGCCACGGCCATCGCTAACGCCCTCGCCCCACCTCACTGATCCTCAAACTCGAATACCGCTCCCACGAGTCGCCAAAATACAATCTCCTTTGAGAACCCGCATTCCTCTCCTAGACTAGCCAAAACACCTCGACTCACTCCGTCCGATGACCGAGAAGCGCTTCGAACAATTCGTCCGCCAACTGGAAGGGTACGCGAAGGCCCATCCGACTCAGTACAAGTTCAAGGTTGCCCTCCTTGCTTTTACCGGCTACGCCTATGTGTTCGCCGTGCTGGGGGCCGTCATTGCTCTGACGGTCGGTTGTTTTGTCCTGATCAAAGACGGATCGGGTGGTCATGCCCTCCTCTTCAAGGTGGGCATCGCGCTCATCGTCCTTGCCACCGTAATCGTTCGCGCGCTTTGGGTGCGGTTGGAGCCCCCGACCGGCATCGAGCTCCAGCGCGAGCATGCACCGCGCCTCTTTCTTTTGATCGACAAGATCCGGAACGCCCTCGGCACGCCGGCCTTTCACCACGTGTTGATCGTCAATGAGTTGAATGCCGCGGTGGTACAGGTGCCCAGGCTCGGCATCTTCGGCTGGCAACGCAATTATCTGTTGCTGGGACTTCCCCTCCTGCTCACCTTTACCCCGGCCCAGTTTCGCGCGGTGCTGGCGCATGAGTTCGGCCATCTTGGGAGCCAACACGGCCGCTTCTTTACCTGGATCTATCGCGCCCGCGTGACCTGGTCGCAGTTGCTCCAGGAAATGACCGTACGCCGACACTGGGCATCCTTCGTGTTTACGAAATTCATGGGGTGGTACGCGCCGTTCTTCAATGCCTACTCGTTCGTCATGGCGCGCGAGCAAGAGTATGAAGCAGACCGGAACGCCGCCCATCTGGTCGGCCCGCATTGCATGAGAGATACCCTCGCGTCGCTTTCCGTCGTTGGACGCCTGCTACGAGAATCATTCTGGACGTCGCTCGACCGGCGGAACAAAGAGACGGCCGACCCACCCGATGCCTATTTGCATGACCTGGCCCACACGATTCTGGTTCCCGCCCATCGCGAGCTGATTCCACGATTCTTCAGCGAAGCGATGCACGACAAAACGGGCTATGCCGATACGCACCCCTCGTTGGCCGATCGACTGGCGGCCCTCGCGAAGCTCCCCGCAAAGACACCGCCCGAGCCCGCCTCTTCCACCAGCCCTCAAGTGCTTGGCCCGGATCAGGAACCGGCAGGCCAATACTACCTGGGGAAGACGTGCGACGAATTGTGCGGCCAGCTCAATCGCGAATGGGCTGCGCAGATCTCAGAAATCTGGAAACAGAAATACGACGAGAAGCAGGCCGCTCAGACCCGTGTGGTCGAGCTATGGGAAAAGTCGATCGCTGAGCCATTGTCCGAAGACGAACTGTGGGAATACGCGACGAAGACAGAGAGGCTCGAAGGAGCAACAGCCGCGATTCCGCTGTTTCGCCAACTGTTGGACCGTTCACCCGACCATGCCGGCGCTGATTTCGCCTTGGGGCGGTTGCTCCTTGCGCAAGGAGACCGTGCCGGACTGGAACGGCTTGAACGAGCGGGCTCCAAGGACCCAGAAGCGTTTCTTGCCGCCTCCGCGCTGGCAGAGGAGTTCCTCGTCCGCACTGGTCAGGAGCATGAAGCCGCCAAGTATCGTGAGCAGACCAGGGAGCGCTGCGAACTCCTACTGAAGGTGGAAGAAGAGCGGCAGCAGATCGAACCAGATGACGTGTTCCTCCCGCACGACCTGTCACGCGAGGAAGCCCGCAACCTTGCGAACGAGCTCTCCGCCCTTGCGGAAGTTGGAAAAGCCTACCTTGTGCGGAAGCAGGTGCGAGTCATGCCGACCGTTCCCGCCTACGTATTGGTCGTCATCCCCCGGTATCGCTGGTACGAGTGGCGCGAGGACGCGAAGAATGACGCGCTGCTTGCGAGACTCTCGCAAGAAATACCGCTCCCAAGCAACACTTATATCCTGGTGCTGGGGTCACAGATGAAGCGCCAGTGGAAGAAGGCCCTTAACCGTATCCCGCTCCTGCCGCTCCAATCTCGCGTCGGAGGTACGGCGACAGCAGCAGCCTCAACTTCCTCCACCATTGAGTTTCCGTCCCTTACCTCTTCTTTGTTGTTCTTGATCAAGAGGCGGTGGCCGGAGTTGGCTGTCGTGATCGTCGTCCTGGCGTCGTATGTGGGCTATTCCGCCCATCCCGAACCCAACTGCTCCGATTATCCCATCGGCGTTGCCGGGAAGTCGGAGGCACAGAGTACGCTGTATCTCGCTCCGATCGGTGAGTTCCCCCCATCGGAATTGTCCCGCTTGATCGTGCACTACACCAACGCCTGGCACGTTCCGATCCAGGCCTTGCCGCCGCTTCCCCTCGACGAGAGTTTGTGGGACCGGACACGCAATCAGCTCGTCGCCGAACGTGTCGTCACAAGAATGAAGCAACACTTTGCAGACCTCGCCACCCGCTCCGATGCCGTGCTGATCGGCGTGACGGCACAGGACATGTATCGGGAGCAGTCATCCTGGCGGTACGCCTTCTCGCATCGCGAAGGCGGCCGATACGCAGTCGTCTCGAGCGCGCGCATGCATCCACGAAGCCTCTCCCTTCACGTGCCTCATGGATCATTGTTCTCGCTGGATCAACGGGACGAAGACCTGGCGCTGTGTCGGCTTACGAAAATGGTTGGGAAAAACGTCGGGCTCCTGTACTACCAATTGGCGATGAACAACGATCCCACCAGTATGCTCTACGACAATATCGACGGGCCCGACGACCTCGATCGCATTATTGAGCGCTTCTAGCCCTCACTGATACAAGCCTAGCCTTCTTCTGCCACCCGAACGCACGAGCCATTCGCGGTCACTGCGGCGAAACACGCTCTGATTCGTCCCGCCAACCGTTCGCTGTAAGCCATCTTGGTTCCTATGCCGCTCTGGCCCTACACGTTCATGAGGAGCGGATCAATGGATTGGTCCGCTCGTTTTGGTATACTGCGCACACCATGCCATCGGATCCCCCGGCTTCGCGGCCGTCTCCGGCGGATCGCCGCGAGTTTTATCGCATTACCGTGACTCTCCCCATCTGCCTTCAGACGGAAAGCGACAAGGCGGAGGGAACGCTCGTCACGCGATCCGTCAACATCAGCGGCGGCGGCATCGGGGTCACACTCAATCAGACCTTCGAGGTGAACACGATTCTTTCCTGCACCCTGCTCCTTCCCGGCCAGGTGCTGTTTAAAACCTCCCTCGAAGTATTGCGCGTGGATCCTATCACCTATCCTCTTAATACATATCGCATCCATGGCCGATTCATCAGAATGGCCGATCAGGATCGGGAACTGCTGATCCGACATATCATTCAGTTCCAGCGCGAGCACCTCAACAAGCACTACTCCGCCTGAATAACCGCGACTCTTACAGGACACGATCTAGAAGACTTCGCTTTGTCCCCGCGAAAGGGGGATACATTCCGCCACGCGTGGCCGATTAAACTGAGCCACCGTGGAATCCACACGTTCTTATTTTCGACACCACTACCGAGTCCCCCTTATCGTCCAATACCCCGTGATGGTCTCCGATGCGGAGACGATCGCGGAAGGGAAGGTAGTCAACCTCACGGTGTTCGGTTGCGCCATCGAATGTGCCGGTGCCACGCCGCAGGGGACCACCCTTCGTGTGCGGTTGATCCTCCCCGATCAGGCGCAATCACTCCCCGTTGAAGAAGCGGAGGTTCGCTGGGTCCAAGGGAATCGACTGGGGCTTCAGTTTCACAAGGTGGAGCGAGCGGCGGATTTTCGGCTCCACGGCTTCGTATGGGATCGGATGGTCGAGCGGTTTCAGACGATCCTTCAGGACGGACTCTCGACCCGTTGATCTTCACTCCTCCCAGATTTTCCCACGAGGGCCAGGCATAACAATCCGACACCGATCCAGACCAGTTCCCGAAACCGCCGCAGCAACGCGAAGGTGATCCCCGTCACATCACTGTAGCCAAAGGCTTGCAACAACAGCATGTTCCCTGCATCTTGCGCCCCCAGACTGCCGGGGATGAAGAAAGATCCGCCTTTGATAAACACCGCGAGCGCCCCGATGGAGAGGGCGGACAGCATACTCACCGAGCCGCCGAGTAAATAGATGATCCCGAACACCTCCAACGATTCGGCCATCCACCCGAAGAAGTACACGGCCATCGACGCATAAAAAGCCTTTTGGTGGTGGCTGTAGAAATTCCGAATCGTCTGGTCGATCGAGCGCAGATGTTCTTCCTGCGCTTCCAATGCCCGGATGCGTAAGCCCAGTTTTTTGACCAACGACAGTATCGATGCAAACAGCCCACGTTGCTGAACGAACACAAAGCCCGCAATCGAACAGACCAACAATCCGACACTCAACAATGCGGCGGTGATCGTCTGGCCGGCCGAACTCCCCGCTCCCAGAAGCCAAAAAGCGAGGGCGATTCCCGTCAGGATATAAAACACCTCGGCGATCGTCATGGTCGTCTTCGCAATGACGACCGATGCGGCTCCCTCCGTCATGGGAACATCGTACCGTTTGAGCAAATAGGCCTTCAGCGGTTCGCCCCCGAGGTAGGCCGTCGGCGTCGTCATATTCACCACCTCGCCGGCGGTTCGAATCGTCAGCAGCCGCCAGAACGGCACTCCTCGTGCCGCGCGCCCCAGCACGACTTTCCACCCATAGGCTTCAATGGAATACATAAGGATGGAAGGGATCAGAATGGCGAGCAAGGCGGTTGGGCCGAGTCGTGAAGCGGCCTCGTAGATATTGGAAGGCCCGATATGCCAGACAAGAAGACTCAGAACGATGAGGCCAAGGGCCAGTAAGATATAGCGCAACACGTTAGTCGGATGCCGAACGCGGCATTATGGCCGAGGAGACGAGACCGCAGATGGGCGAATGACCCACAGCATGGCGCCGGCAAACAGCATGGAGCCGGCGGCCGCGAAGACGAGAAACCAGTATAGTTGGTCGAGTAAGGCAAAGCCCAACAATGCCGCCGAGAAATCCCGGCTGGCGACATTTTTCAACATGACGTCCGCCCAGGCGGCATGGTCGGGGGTTCTCCAGCCGGTTACCGTTTTGATCTTTTGCGCCTTTTCGACAAGGACGAATGAAAGGCCGGTGCCACATACCGCGGCGGCACCCAACACGAGCGGCACCCAGTCGTCGGCTTGGGGCACGTAGAGTCCCACGGCGATCCCTACAAAAATCGCCATGTGCACGACGTTGTCCAGGACGATGTCGAGCCAGGCGCCAAGGGGTGACTCGGTAAAGGTCAGCCGCGCGACCTCGCCGTCGCAGCAATCGATAACGGCCGCCAATTGAAACAAAAGGGCGGCCACCACACCGGCGGTGTACGTACCCATCCCGAAACCGGTCGCGGCAAGCAGGCCGATGAGTCCGGCGAGGACCGTAATGGAATTGGGCGACAGCCCCATCGCGAGAAACAGGCGTGTGAACCACCGTGAGACCTTGCGATTGAAATAGCGATCGACGAACCCCTCGAATTCTCCCTTGAGCGAGTTGAACAACTTCTTTTCGGCAATGTGGACATCCGACGGGCTTCGGACAGGTTGATACCAATTCCCCCGCTTCTCTTCCGCCGAGACCACGTGCACTCGACCATCCGCCGAGGCCCGCTCAAGCCACTGGCGGATCGGAGGGTTCCCCTTCTCGCTCCCCGCCTGATTCGCCGTGCTCATCAAGCTTGCCGGCACGACCACCAAATCCGCGACGCGCAAGACCGGATCGTCCCAACGAGGAGGATTGGAGATCCCCGAGCGCCCAACAGAAATTTTCGAGCGTACCCCCCGCACGATGAACTGATCGACGTGCGCCTGCGGGGCTTGGGAGACCACGATGGCCTGACCGTCCTGCACGTCACGCCGCAACCGTTCGATCAACCCTCGAGTGAACACACTATTGACGCTCGCGATCAACGCAAACCCATGCACCTCGGCCGCCAAGGCTTCCCATGTTCGAGGATCGTCGAGAGGAAACTCCCTGGTCGGCATCCATCGAACCGGAACCGTGACGCGCGGCCCTTTGCCGAGCGCTTGCTTCAATTGTTCCTCTTCAGGACCGGACAGGACGATTAATTGACGAATCCCCGCCCGTTGCAACGTGAGCACGGTCCGGTGAAAGAGCCCGATCCCTACGACGCTCGCCAAGGGGCCCACTTCGCCGACCTGCGGCCCGATCGGGCCGCCGAATACTCCGACAGACGGCAGCAGAATCGCGGTCGCCAGCCCTTGGATTTCGGCTTTCCTCTGAAGGATGCTCTTACTCATGGCTTCCGTGTCAACCGGGTCTATGCCCCCGAGGTTCCTCGCACAATGCCCTTTCGCGAGACATCTTGGTATCTTACCATGGCGATGACTTTCTCATAATCTTGGCGAAACTTCCAACTCGGCTTTTCTTATGTCTTCGATGAAATCGATTTCCGTCCAGGGAAGTCCCCCGATCCGCTCATATCCGACCCGCACCTCCTGGAAATACTGCAGGAGCGCATCCTCGTACTCCATGTCCCATACGCCTCGATCAATGTGGCCGCGGAGCGACGAGACCACGCGAGGCGTGTCCGCATGCCGAACCCGAAGAAAGCCCACCCCTTCACCGGCGAGGTCATACCGTTCCGGCATCTTCTTGGTCAGTGCAATAACTCGCCCCCCCGCCACGACCACCATACATTCCTCTCCGCTTTGCTTCACTGTTTCATCCATCAACAACGCGTTCTCGAAGGACGACGACACCAGACGCCGGAGGATCTCCGGATGGAACAACACGTCGGCGTCCATCACGATGGTATCGTCATCGAGTGAGCTCCGTGCAATCCACAGCGAAGAAATACTGCCTCGGTGAAACTGTTCGTTGACCAGGAACTTGACGTGGACGCCGCATGAATCCTGCTCGACCGCCGAGCGAATCATGTCCTGTTTGTAACCGACGACGATGTCCGCTCGGCGAATCCCGACTGAAGCCAGCGATTCCAAGTAACGACGGAGAAGCGACCGGCCGCCGATCTCGATAAGGCATTTCGGGCGATGTTGGGTCACTTCCCACAGACGTTTCCCCACGCCCGCCGCCAGGATGATCGCCTTCATGCCGATGCACACACGTGCTCGAAGGCGTCGAGAAACCCGCTGAACTGCGCCTCGGACAATGCCCCCATATTGGCCACGCGAAAAATCTTGTTTTCCAGGTTGCCTTGACCGGCATAAATGACATAGCCCTGGCGCTTCAGGCGGTCATGCAACACCCGGTAGGGAACTCCCTCCGGAAGGTGATACGCCGTGATGGTATTCGATTGCAGATCCGCCGGGAGGAGCGCCTTCACACTGAGTGCGGCCATTCGTTCACGAATCGTGGCCGCCATCTTCTTATACCGTTGGATGCGTGCCGCGACGCCTTCTTCGAGCAGCTCGCTCAAGGCTTCGTCGAACGCGTAGTAGACCTGTACCGCCGGCGTGAACGGAATCGTGCCCCGCCCCTCGTTGTCGATGTAATGGGTCAGATGGAGATACCACGAACGCTTCGGGTATGAGCGCATTCTCTCCACGAATCCCTTCCGCACCAGGACGAACGAGACCCCCGGGAACCCTTGAATGCATTTTCCCGCCGTCCCCGCCACCATGTAGATGTGCGACCGGGCAATGTCGATCGTCTCGCCCGCCAGAGCGCTGACGGCATCGAGCACGAACACGCGATTCTGATTGTCGACGATCTCGGCGATCTCATGGACAGGGTTGAGGAGTCCGGTGGTGGTCTCGTGGTGCACCATGCCGACGGCATGCACTTCTTGATGCTGCCGCAGCGCAAGCAACAGTTTTTCAGGATCGGGCCGAGCCGTCCATTCATATTTCAATTCGTTCACCCCCAGGCGATGGAGGCCCACGATGTGGGACATCCGTTCACCATAAACCCCGTTGTTGAGGATGAGGATGCGACGGCCGTGAGGAAGCGATGACATCAAGGCGGATTCGACAGCAGCCGTCCCCGACCCGGTCAATAGGACGGCGACGTACTCCGATTCCGCTCCGGGGACAAAGGCCGCGAGCAGTTTGGCTTGGATACGGTGAAGCAGTTCGGCAAACTCATCTTCTCGATGACAGATATCGGGCTTCAGCAGTGCCTGCCGCACCCGCTCGGACACGTTCACAGGCCCAGGATTCAGGAGAACCACTCTTCTCTCCCTCCTCTTCTACGGGAGCGTGATGGGCATCCCTTTATTGCGCGCATTGACCGAGCACGCTCATTCCACCCGCCTACCCCATGTCGCCGAGACTCCTACTTGCCACGAATCGTGCGGGTCGGCGAGCACAAGGAAGGCCCATCGCGCTCCCTATCACTCAATCGCCTTCATGAACCGACGGGTGATGTCCGGCGGATCGAGCAGGACGCGGCCGGCGTCTTCGACAAATTCGTTCACCTTGACGAGCAACATGCTGGGCCCGTCCTTGTTCAGCATCTGTTTGAATTCGTAGACGAGATCCTCGCGATCAAGGACCCGCTCTACATTCACGTACCCCGCCGACTTCGCCACTTTCTCCAGCGGGACCACGTTGGAGATCGTCGGCTGGTTCCCCGTCGTTCCATACACTTCGTTGTCGAATACGACATGGATGAAGTTTTTCGGTTTCAACGCGCCGACTGTGGCGAGTGTGCCCATTCCCATCAGAACATTCCCGTCGCCGTCGAAGGTAATCACTTGTTTATTCGGCTTGGCGAGCGCGACACCGAGCGCGATCGCCGGTGCATTCCCCATGGAGCCGATCATGTAGAAATGGGTGGGCCGATCCGCAATCTTCTGCGCTTCACGCGAGGGAAAGCCGTTACAGATGATGACGGGTTGGTCGGTCAGCAACTCCAGCAAGGCCTGCATGGCCTGGGCGCGGCTGATCAACGTGCCTTGCTCCGGCCTCATGGATGCAACCCCTTCACGACGCCCTTGGTAATGAACAGCGCAACGGGAATCTGCCGCTGCATGAATGTCTGGGCCACCCAACGGAAATCTTCGAGGGCCGTGTTCTCGCCCAACGTCCGATGCGGAATCTTGACGGTATCGAGCAATTGCGGCATGACTTCGCCCATGACCACATGTTCGGGCGCGTCCTTTCCCCCTTGACCCCGCCATGAAACAATCAGGATGCAGGGTTGTTTGTAAATCACATTGAGAGAAATGATCGTATTGAGCGAGGTGCCAAGTCCTGAATTCTGCATCAATACGGCCGGTGTTTTCCCCGCCATATAGGCACCCGCCGCCATGCCGACCGCTTCATCCTCTCGGACGGCGGGGGTGTAGAGCCGACGATTCATGAGTTCCGCGATGATTCCACCCAAGATGGAATCCGGCACGCCGGTAAAAAAATTGACCCCCATGTCCTGCATCGCCTGCACGAAAACGTCGCTCTCAATCACCGGAAGATTCTCCCTGAAATAGTGGCACACGAGCGCTAAAAGCCGGCGCATTATAAGATAGGCCTTGCGGGGTTCTCAAGAAAGATCGGCGGTTGAGTTGACGTCATTCGCGTGTTAGCGTTATCCGAGATGAACGACCCTATCCCTTCTATATTCCCAGGGTGGCCGTTGACTGTCGTGATCGCAACCCTGGTCGGTATCAACTCCGCCTGGGCTGTTCCCATGACCAACGACCCCAAGGGTTTCCAGGGGATTCCTTGGGGAGCGTCATTGTCCGTGCGCCAGGACTTGGAGACGATGCGGGCAGGTCCGCATATCGTCGAATATCTGCACAAGGCAGAGCCGTCGTCGTTTGCCGGCACCGAGATGACCAGCGTCCTCTACGTCTCCGTGGACGACCAATTCGCACGCGTCATCATTCGATATCAAGGAGACCACGTCCATCGACAGGTCTTGAGCTTTTTGGAAAGCCGCTTCGGCGGGTTGGAGCGCATCCCCGGGCAAATGGCGAGAGGACTGACCCAACAATATAATTGGCGTGGGGCCGACACCGAAATCAATTTGACGTATCAAGCCGGCACGGAGCGTGGTTACATCTTCATCGATAGCCGCACGCTCGCGCCACGGTTCAACGACGACCTTACCGATTCCGCCGAGTAATGCGATGCGTGTGTCGCTCCCAGGGTGGGTCATGCGGGCAACGGTCGTCCTGTGTTGTTTGCTTGATTCATCAGCGCCTGCATGTGGCGTACCCATTATCAGTGATTCGAACGGATTCGAAGACATTCCCTGGGGAACAATCTTGTCTGAAGGGGAGCACTTCACAAAAGTGGAGGATTCCGGCCGCTTGCAGATTTACGAGCGAAATGGACGCCCACCCTTGCTAGGCATCACTCCGGTCGATTCGATGCGGTTTACGACGTTTGAAAAGAAGTTCGGCCGAGTGACCGTTCGCTACAGTGGCAAAGAAACCCATGACGAACTCCTGACGTATCTTCAATCGAACTACGGTCCACTCGATCGAACACCGGGACAAATCACAGTCGGCCCGGTGAAAGTCTATGCCTGGCATGGCTTTCATACGGAAGTGACGTTGCGATTCGAAACGAGGCTCGGTCACGGCATCATTTTCTTTGAAAGTCGGATGCTGCCCGAAAAACTTGTTGATGAGACCGCTCTCACGGCCTTTTGATGCCCATATCTCACCCCCTTCTCAACCGGAGAAAAGTTTCCATTGACAACTGCTGCCCGCTTTCGCATCATGGTGCGCTATGACCAACGCCGCAAGACTTCGAACCGCCCTCAAAAGGCCGGGTGCCTTGAAAATAGTCGGGGCTCACGATGCCCTCAGCGCCCGTCTGATCGAACGCGCCGGTTTCGACGGTGTCTGGGCGAGCGGCTTCGCCATTTCCGCTTCTCTTAAATGTATCCCTGATGCAAGTTTCATCACCTCGAGCGAGCAACTCGACGTCGAACGGAACATCGTCGAGGCTGTGAGTATCCCTGTGATCGCCGATTGCGACACGGGATATGGCAATGCCCTGAACGTCATGCGGACCGTCACCGACCGTGAGCGGGCTGGTGTGGCCGCCATCTGCATAGAAGACAACGTCTATCCGAAGCGTTGCAGTTTCTACGCGGGTGTTCGACGAGAATTGATCCCCATCGAAGAGCACTGTGGCAAGATTCGAGCCGCCAAAGCGGCCCAGATGTCCCCGGAATTCATGGTCATCGCCCGAACCGAGGCCCTCATCGCCGGATGGGGGCAGGAAGAAGCGTTGAAGCGGGCCGAAGCCTATGCGGACGCGGGCGCCGATGCCATCCTGATCCATTCAAAATCAAAAAAGTTCGACGAGCTGAAGGCAGTGTACAAATTGTGGTCCGGGCGCGTCCCGCTGGTCGTAGTCCCCACGATTTTCGACCAGACCACCGCGGCAGACATGGAGGCAGCCGGGGCAAAGATCATCATCTATGCCAACCAGCCGGTACGGGCAGCCATTCGTGCAATGACAGACACGTTGGACCTCATCAAGAAGGACACACGCCCAGGGGCTGCGAATGACCGAATCGTCACGCTCCCGGAAGTCTATGACATTGTCGGTGTTCCGCAAATGGAACAAGACGAGAAACAGTTCCTCCCGGTAGGCAGCGAACGCATTACCGCGATCATCGCCGCCGCCGGATTCGAAAAACAGCTCCTACCCTTGATTGAGGACAAGCCCAAGTGTTTGCTCGACATCAAGGGGAAAACGATCCTCGATCGCCAGATCAGCGCGCTCAACGAGTGCGACATCAAAGAAATTGCGTTGGTTCGGGGGTACAAAAAGGAAGCGATCACGCTGTCGAACATCCGTTACTACGATAACGATCGGTATGAGAGTACCGGCGAGCTCTTTTCCATCTTCTGCGCCGAAAACGAACTAAAGGGCCGGACCATCATGTTGTACGGCGACATTATGTTCGACCAGGCGGTGCTGGAAAAGTTGCTGAAGAGCCCGGCTGATATCGCGCTGGTGGTGGATCTCGCCTGGTTGGACGAGGCCCGGCACGGCGCGCAGCCGTCTCATATCAATCCGGACCTCGTGTCCCTCGCCGTGCCGCCGAGTTCACAATCCCTGTCGCGTTTCGTCATGCCTGAAGGCGAGCAACGCATTCTGCGCATCGGTCAACAGTTGCCCCATGAACAGGCGCATGGAGAATTCATCGGCATGGCCATGTTTTCTGAAAAGGGCGCGCAGATACTTCGCGACTGCTATCGGTCCGCGCAAGAGAAGTACAAATCGACCGGCTTCCATGAAGCCGGCAGCTTCATCAAGGCCTCCTTCACCGACATGGTTCAGGAGCTCATCGACCGTGGCCATACTGTCCAGGCCGTGCCGATTTTTAAGGGGTGGATGGAGGTCGACTCCTTCGAGGAATACCAGAAGGCCTGGGCCAAGACTCGGCAGTAATTCCCTTCCTCCTGCGACATCCCGTATTCTTCGTTATCGCGTCATGTCGTTCTCATAGCTCTGGTGACATTGCTGAATTGATTAGAACAATAGTCCGGATGCAGTTATGATGATGCAACTGACGATGAGTGGCCGAAAATCCTACGTGCCTTTGGATAACCGTTACGCCGAACGTGTCGCCGTCACCTGTCGAGTGCGCTATGTCGGTGAAGTTCCTACCCAGCCCCACCAGGGCGAAGGGCTCACGAAAAACATATCCGTTTCGGGGTGCCACGTCATCAGCGATCGCCCGGTGACGCGTGGTACATTATTGACTCTGACGATTTCGCTTCCCGATCGATTACCCCACCTATTATTGAAATCGGCGCATGTCGTATGGGTGTCAGGTTGCCAGTTTTCCGTCCGATTCATGGATCTGAATCAAGAACACCGCAAACGTCTACAATCCTTCATTTGGAAAAGCATCTCTCATCACACCGTAAGTGACCAACGAACCCGATTCCGCCTTATGTAGTTCGGGTCCATCGACACCGCTTCTAGTATCTCGCCCCCTTTTCAGAACGGGCTTAACGGGGCCATCAACTGGTAAGGCCCTACAAACCTTGTCCCTACCAGGCTTTTTGTCAAACAGCCACGTCTCGCATCGATATAACAATAATTGTGCTGCCCATCTTCCGAACTAGGTAGTCCCCCTCATCTAGTGGGAAGTCAAGGTTGACTCTGAGCGCTAGCTTTCATCCATAGCCTCTCGCCAAATACATGAGGGCTGATTCGGAGCAGAGCAGCATGTGGTAAAGCCGAAAGATCTATTGGGCGGCTCGAGTGCTCGAGATTGCCAGGGCAGATGAAAGGAATCAATCAATTCAACCCCGATACGTAGCCAGGAGGTGTCCTAATGAGACAGATCAAACAGATGAGACGGTCGGAAATGCCCTATCCATCCAGTGCTATTGAGCGCCGCAAAAAGGCAAGAACTTCCGCTTCCTTTGGTCTTATGTACTCAGGAGTCGAAGGGGACGACGTTCTCATCGGAGACGGAAGCCTCGTCGACTTATCCGAAGGCGGATTGGGCATCCGCGGAAACTGCCCCGTCCATGTCGGCCTTGAACTGACTTTGTTTTTATATCTCCAGGACGACGAGGAACCCTTGTTCGTGTCTGAGGCGAGGGTGGCCTGGGTGGCAGGTCCTCTCTTTGGTGTGGAATTGAAGGAAGTTAGCCTCCATGATTGCGATCGAATGCGGTCGTTTCTCCGTACCCACTCGGTAGCCCAAGCTTAGGTCGGTTGGATGAACCGACAATTCAGGGCTGGTGGGATTTCACATCTTCCATACTGACTGTGCCTTATGCACCACAATTCCGCCAGCTCTGTCTTGTTCTATGGTTTCCGCAGCCACAATCCGTTTGATTTCTATATCATCCCGCCTTGTTTTTCGTGCTGCCATCATGCTAACTTCCGGTGAGTGACTACTTACTCACCATGGGTAGAGCAAAACCGCCTTCTCGCCAACGACATCCATCTTCACGAACCTCGGGTCCGGAACGACAGGCCAGCCTGATCAGCGCGGCGACATCCTTGTTTGCCGCAAACGGTTTTACCGGAACAACCACGAAACAAATCGCCCAGGCAGCCGGTGTCAGTGAAGCACTGCTCTTCAAACATTTTCCGACCAAGCACGCACTGTACACCGCCATTCTAGAGGAAAAGGCTCAATACTCCGGGTTACGAGAGGCCGTCGAAGAAGCGATTAAATGGCGAGATGATGAACGGCTCTTCACCCTGCTTGCCAGCTATCGGATCAAGAAGGGCGCAGATCCGACGTTCCTTCGCCTACTCCTTTTCAGCACCTTGGAAGGGCATGAGCTTTCCAACATGTTCTTTCAGCGGCAATATCAAGTCTTTCATGATCTCCTTGCCGGCTACATTCGCCGACGCATTCAGGAAGGCGCGTTCCGTCCGGTGGATCCAGTACTGGCCGCCAGAGCTTTCTTCGGTGTCATCCTCCATCATCGGCTCCTGCACGATCTCTTCGGATTACCCATGCACTTGTCCCATGACGCAACGGTGGGGGAATATGTCTCGCTTTTCCTCGGAGGGCTCTCCCGTAGGTCGCCGCACTCGTAACTGACAGGCACCACCATGAGCCGACTCATCCAACATCCATTCATAGCCCTTGGAATTGTCCTTGTCCTTGTCATCACGGCCCTTGTCGTCTTTCGCCTGAACACAGGTGCCAAAACCGACGTGAAGAAACCACGGCTCATTACAGTGGGCGTTGTGACGCCGTTACGGAAGAATCTCGATATTCGTCTGAGCTACACCGCGGACATCTCTCCCAATCAAATCGTCAATATCTTTTCTCGGGTCGATGGATACATCACCAAACTGCATGTTGATAAGGGTGATTTTGTCCGGGCTAATCAGTTACTGGTTGAAATCGATCATACCGACTATCACCATGCCCTCAGTCAGGCCAGAGCCAACCTGCTAGCCGCAAAGGCAAAAGTGTCACAACAGAACGCGGCGGTTCGCAGCGCCAAACTGACATTCGATCGCATGCAGGTCCTCATCCAAGATCAATTTGTCTCACAGCAAGACCTGGATAATGCGTTGGTCAACCTCGACGCGGCCAAAGCGGCACAAGAGTCCCTCCAAGCCCAGGTCAACCAAATGGAGGTGGCCCTGGCGCAAGCGGAGACTAATTTGGCCTATTCCTACATCCGAGCCCCATTTCCCGGCTATATCGCAGAGCGAAATCTCGATACCGGAGCCTATGTCAGTAGCGCCACTGCAAGCACTTCGACCATGTCGCGAGGCATCATGAGCCTGCACGACATCAATACGATCCGCGTGTTGATCGAAGTCGTCGAGCGAGACATTCCACTTATAAAGATAGGGCAAAAGGCGGAGCTCCGTGCCGAAGCATATCCCGATGACGTGTTCACAGGAACGGTCACGCGTATCGTCCAAGCCCTGAATCGTGCGACACGGACAATGACCGTGGAAATCGACCTGCCCAATAAGGATCGTCGGTTAAAAGGCGGGATGTTCGCCCGAGTCGAGGTGATGGTGGGGACGCATCACCAAGCGTTACAGATTCCCATGGACGCCGTCAGCCGGCTGGAAGATACGCAATACATCTATATCGCTCGTGAGGGGAAAGCGTATCGGGTGGACGTCGAGCTCGGGGCCCGTAACGGCAACCTGGTCGAAATCACCAAAGGTTTGACGGGTCAAGAGGAGATCATCGTTGCCGGTAAAGACTTGGTCCACGACGGCACCTCCGTACAGATCCAACAACTGATACAAGCAACGAGCGGCGGGTAAGAGGTGAGAGTGGAAGAGTTCGCCAACCTTCATCCCACCCCTCGTAGCCGGATCCGCATCAACCTAGCATGTGGCTGACTCTACTTGCATTGCGCAATCGCATCGGCATCCTGATGCTGTCCCTGGCGATGGTGGTATTGGGGCTCACGTCTCTCCAACGTTTACCGGTTGATCTTTTCCCTCAAATCCAGGTACCTGTCGCCTTCGTTGGAGTCGTCTACAAAGGAGCACCTCCGCTCGACATCGAACAGAGCGTCGTCTACCCGATCGAAAAAGCCGTCAGTTCCGCTTCCAATGTCGAACATGTCGAGTCGTTCAGCAAGCAGGGCCTCGGAGCCGTGCAGATCTGGTTCAACTGGGGGGCGGACATTAACGTGGGTCAAATGGAGGTGATGCAGCGCATCACCCAGATTCTCAATAGCCTCCCACCCGGCATTCTCCAGCCCTTTATCGTCAAGTTCGACGTCTCCAACATACCCATTTCGCTCGTTTCGGTATCGAGTGATGAGCTGGACGAGCGGGCGCTTTATGACCTCGCCTACAACACGATCGCCCCCCAGATCGAGCAGATCGCCAATGTGGCGGCCGCAACGGTCGAGGGAGGCAAGATCCGCCAGATCACTATCAACCTTGATCCGGCGTTGCTCAGTGCCCGTGGACTTTCCATTTTGGACATTGTGAAGTCCGTCAAAGCCTCGAATTTGATTCTGCCTTCCGGCGATATCAAAGCCGGCAACCTTGATTACAATGTATTTACGAATAATCAGTTTCGAACGGTGGACCCGATCCAGGATGTCATCGTGAAGGTGAATCAACAGGGCAACCCGGTCCGCGTGCGCGACGTCGGAACCGTGACAGACTCATCCGACATCCAAACGAACATCGTCCATGCCGATGGTGCCCGATCCGTATTTCTCCGTGTCAACAAACAACCGATCGCCAATACGGTCGAAGTCGTGGATGCCCTGCGTGCCGCACTCCCCAAGATGTTTGGCATCCCCGAAGGGGTGAAACTCGGCATTTCGTTCGACCAATCGCTCTACATCCGTCAATCCATCAACAACTTGATCGAACAAGCCCTCCACGGTTCCCTGTTGGCGGCAGCCGTGATTCTGATCTTCTTGCGCAACCTCACGAGTACGGCGATCATTTCCGTGGCCATACCGCTCTCCATGCTCGTGACGTTTATCGTCCTCTATTTTACCGGTCAAACTCTTAACATCTTTACGCTCGGCGGACTCGCCCTTGGGATTGGCCGGCTGGTCGATGACTCCATCGTGGAGCTGGAGAACATCCAGCGTCACCTCAATACCAATCCCGACCGATGGCGGAGCATCCTTGAAGCCGCGCGGGAAGTCGCGATGCCGATCTTGGCATCGACCGTCACCACGGTGGTGGTTTTCCTTCCGATGTTCTTCCTTGTCGGAATCGCGCGACTATTGCTGATTCCGTTGACCGTGACGATCGCTATCGCGCTCTTCACCTCTTTCCTAATCTCCCGCACCGTGACACCGGCGCTTTGTTACAAGTTCCTCAAGTCCGAGCAAGAAGTTCGACGAACAATTCCTGGCTGGTTGACTCCACTGATGGATTCGAGTCGCCGTCGATACGAGTCCCTCGATAGCGGTTACCACGAGTCGTTGCAGTGGGTGCTGGGACATCGTCGGCTCTTTATCGCCATGGTGCTGTTGATCTTCGTCGGATCGCTCACGTTGGTTCCGATGATCGGGACGGAGTTTCTGCCGGTTTCCGATGAGAGTCAGTTCCGCATCGTCCTGCGGGCGCCGGTCGGACAACGGGTTGAAAAGACGGAACAACAGGTTTCAGAAGTTGAACGGGTGCTCCGCGCCAATATTCCCGCGACCGAATTGGAAACGATTGTGTCGAGTACGGGTATCCTATCGCAAGGCCGCGCGTCGCTCTTCAATCCCAATACCGGGCCGCACACATCTTCCATTCAAGTGTACTTGGTCTCACCTGACAAGCGGATCAGAACTCAAGTCGAGATCATGAACGAGGTGCGCCCCAAGATCGTCAAACTGTTCCCCGGCGTCTCGATGTATTTCGATCCCGGCGGTCTCGTCAAACGCGTCACCAGCTTCGGCTCCCAAAAAGCCGTGGACGTGGAAATTTATGGCTACGACTTCGAGAAAGCGCGAGGCGTCATCGCTCGTGTCAAGGAGATCATGGAACGGACTCCCGGCTTGGCGGATATTGAACCGAGTCGGGAAGAAAACTATCCGGAGGTCAATGTCACCGTCGATCGGGAGAAGGCGGCTCTGCTCGGCATCAGCGAGACCGACGTGGCCAACGCCGTGCTGTTTTCTTTGAACGGAAACGGCCAGACCGACCCGATCATTTATACGGATCCGCAGAGCGGCAATGAGTACTTCATCAGCGCTTGGCTGGCCGAGGAGCACCGAAAGGATCTGTCCGATCTGGAGAACATCCTTCTCACCACCAAATCCGGTGACCCCGTCTTATTGAAGAACATCGCGTCTCTCAAGTTGAACGCCGGGCCCGTGAAGGTGGATCGGAAGTATTTCCAGCGTGTCGTCCATATCACGGCCAATCCGACCACCCGTTCCCTCGGTGAGATCGCCGAAGATCTTGAGTCCTCATTCGCCACTCTCCAGTTGCCGGCTGGCTTCAGCATCAAGCTGGCTGGGCAAATCCAGCAACAGCGAGAAACCTTCCAAGGGTTGCAGTTCGCGACCATCCTGGCACTTCTGCTGGTCTACATGGTCATGGCCGCCCAATTCAAATCCCTCATCGATCCCTTCATCATCATGTTTTCGGTGCCCATGGGATTTCCCGGTGTGATCTTAATACTGTTCCTCACGAACACGACGTTCTCCACCGCGTCGTTGATGGGCATCATCATGATGTTCGGAATTGTCGTTTCAAACGGCGTCTTACTGGTCGATTACACCAACGTGCTGCGCCGCAGAGGTGAGCCGCTTTATCAGGCCGTCGTGACCGCCGCGCGAACCAGGCTGCGCCCGATTCTCATGACATCGCTCGCGACGGTCTTCGGACTTCTTCCGATGGCGATCGGAGTCGGAACCGGCGCCGAAACGAATGCGCCGCTCGCACGGGCGGTGGTGGGAGGGTTAAGCATGTCCACCCTCCTCACGCTATTTCTCGTCCCGACAATGTATCTGATCCTGGAAGAACGTTTTCCGAGAAGACTTGAAGAGGCGATGAACGACCGCGAACCGACTCCCGCCGGAGCGCCTCCGTTCCGGAGCGACTCGCCTTAACGTTCGACAACGTTTGGGAACAAGGACTTCAGCTGCATGGCCAATCCGATGTCCCCGGTGACTTGCAAACGGCCAGACATTGCCATCGTCATTCCGCTGAGCTTTCCACTCAAAACCCCGATGCAGTCTTCACCGGTCATGGAGAGGGTCACATGGGGATCGGCATGGGTTCCATCCTTTACAACGCAGGCCCCATTTTGGACCAGCAAATGGTACTGGCCGCCTTGACTTCCTCGGAGATCGAACTGGTAGACGGCCTCAAGATCTTCCGCCGCCTCCTTATCGAGTTTGGCTGGAAGTGACTCGAATACCTCTTTGATGGTCTTAGGTTTCATCGTGAGACAACACCAATGATAGAGATGGTTATGCGTTCGGGGGCGCTATAATAAATAGCGCCCCCCGAACAAGGTCACTGTGGCGAAATTTTAGTACCGGAGCGTAGCAGTCGCGACACTACGGCGGGCGCCGAAAAACTCCTTCGAAAACGATTCGACGACCGCGGGATCATACCCCTTGCAGCTGAAAATGTCGAGGTAGGCGTGATTGGTTTCATTGGCAAAATGACCGCTGATCAAGGAGGTCGAGATCAATTGCACCATGGAATAGCCGGCGACGCGGCCTTCGCCAAAATCGACGACTTGGCATTCACCGTAGCGCTTCATGCCGATGAGCTCGCAGAGCTCCACCACATAGCGCTTGATATGATTCGCATCACGTATAAGCTCGGGATTGCAATCGTGGAGGTCAACGGCGGTGCAGAGCCCCCATGCCTTGCCGCTTCCCACCATGTCTTGGACAGATCTGGCAGCGGCCGCAGGGGCGTTGGATGGTAAGATTGTAGACTCGGAACTAGCCGAGGTACTCATAGAGGGTGGTTCCCTTTCTGTATAAGAGGGTTGTGCGCACAGGGACTATCATGCGTGAACTATACCATGATTCTTTCAATGCGCACGTGAAGCAAAGAAAAAAATTCGGCTCTAGCGAAAGTGCCGTCAATCGGTTGACAAGGTTTCATCTCTCAGGGACAATGTTCCTATGTCGGCCTCTACGGACATCGTTCGAGACACGCCTCGCATCGAGATCCCCGATCGCCTCTGTACGTGGTGCAAGGTGCCCATGAGAAAGCGGTTGGTCGGGGGCAACCAATTCATCCACTACACCTGCCCCAAGTGCATTTTCCAACATACGCGACGACTAGGCCTCAAGGTTTAAGTGCTAAATGCATTGTCTTTCTTTAGGGTAACCAGGCCCAGGGGCTTCTTTCAGGTCGCCTAGAGCTTGCCGTCCCTTTCACACCTATCCCCACATTACCTGTTCTCACAGCCTTGCCTCCTGGCGGGATCCGACACCCAAGCGACAGTCCTATTCCCTTAGGGCCTGGTCAGTCGCCAGGTGCGGCCCCTGACCCTGCGAGGGAGTAGAGTGAGCCAGCTATTGTCCGGCAAAACCCGCTATCGATAACGATTGGTCATTCGGTGGTCACTTTTCAACAGAGGGATGGCGATTCCCGCCTTGTAGCGATTGAAATGAAGAAACTTGAAGCTGGCTACCTGACTGTGTGATGGTTGGTCGGCTGCGGCCTCGATCTTTGGAGGAGAGGCGGCGTCTGAGTGGGGCTCGCCCTGACTGGATCGGCAACGTCTACCCTCGTGAGAAACTACTTTGAATATGGTCATCAAGGATATGCGCCAATCGCGCTCGATCCTCGGGACTGATAACAATAATTTTTGCACCCAATTTAGGAGTCCGCACGTGAATGACTTCCAACTCGCACGTTAAGGATCTCCCATGCTCAAGCTCTATTCTGAGCTGAAGCACATCGCCCTTCTTCACGAACAGGCGACTTTCGAGACTGACACCGGACTCGCTGACATCGCGCACCTTACAGGGAGCTGAAAGAACGCCGCGCTGCAACCGGCCGACACGGCCGACATCGACACGGGAGTGTTTCCGTTTGAAACCCATGGCCCATCCTCCTGGTCTGGCATCATACCAGGAGGCGAGAACCCGTCGAAGCAATAACGGAAATGCTCAGAGCTTTCCAACTACTAACGCCCGCACCTGTTCCATACGCGTGCGGTTGACGCCAAGATCGCTGTAACCCGTGCGGGAAGCAGAACGAAAGTGAACCGTCTTGGTCGTTTCATCGAAGAGCAACTCCACATCGTCGATGAATCGAAGCAGCAGAGAGGTGAACTCATAGTGCAGGTAAGACTCGTCCTCGTCGACGAGTTTGGTTCGAGGCAATGTTGCAAGTACCGCTTTCAACGCTTCTTTCGCTTCCGCGCGGGACTTTGTGTATTGGAACGGCGCGATGGCGTGGCCTTCATCGGTCGCCTGAGTCGACACGCAATTAGGGCTGCCCGGGCAAGGGGAAAGCGTCCGCGGACTCATTGATGCCGCACTGTACTCGCTTTGATCAACGCCCGCAACCAGATCTCGACAACGAGCACCGCACGAGGAGGAATGAGATCCGGGATGCCTTTATCTCGATAGGCCAAATGCGGACTGATGCGGACCTTCCGATAACCACCGACCTTCATGTCTAGCAGTGCGTGGTCCACACCGGCAATTACTTCTCGATGACCGAGTGTGACCGTGCGATCGATCAGAGTGACCCCATACTGCATTCGGATCGTCTCTTTCGGAGCATGCTCCGCCTGTTTTTCATTGAGCGGCACTTCCTTTCCCTTGTTCAGATATAACCGCATGGTATAGACGACACGATCATCTTTCTGCGCGGCGGGCCCTACCCCTTCTCGTTCGTCCAACAACTTGAGGCCACTCAACCGTTTCATTATCAGAGTTAGTACGACACGGTCGCCAGGGTCGGTTGCGCTTCACTTCGAGCCTCAACCGTCACCGTGACCCGTCCGACCACACGCCCGTCGGCGGCTTCAATATCGACACGCCAGTCACCCGGGTCTAAACCCTGTTTGAAACTGTACGCCCGATAGCCCCCCTCGCGTCCTCCTGAAATCTTGATCGGGATCTTATCGGCATGGGTGAACGGCCTGTTGTCGTGTGGACGAAAGTACCAATGGTGATAGATCGTGGTGTTGAGATCGACCGGTGCAAAGACCGCGGTGAAGCAATAGATCGGCGTGTTTGCGGGATAGGTCGTATCAGAACGTTTCCAGACTTGATACCATCGCCGCTCAAAGGCGAGCTCAAACCGGTCACCGCTTCGCTTGATCTCGTGATACATCCCTCCGAACTTCAGTGACAGCGGAACCGGGGGAATGAGATTCAGGAAGTAGAATCCGACGAGCGTACCGATCAGTGCCGCAGCGGGAACGGTCATCCCAATCGCTTCCCGTCGAGATCGTTCCGGATTGTTGCGATAGATCAACTGCGCGACCCGCAAGACCACCCCTACGCTGAGCATCGCTCCGATCACAAAGATCGCCGCGTTCATATAACCCGTCATCACAGGGAGGAAAAACGTGAAAAACGCGAAACACACAAGGGCGTAGAGGCTGATCAGCAGCCGAAGATTTGAGAGACGGTCGCGCAAAAACTCGTTGGCCACCAAGAGCATGATGAGCAGTGCGAAAAAGACCGCCGTACCGGTGAACGTGGCGCTTTTCGAATAGAAAATCGTATAGGCGCTGAAGAGGCCGCCCAGCAGAAACTGACTCGCCATGGGGTAGTAGGGACGGCTCGCGACGACCCATCGAGTGAACGGCGAAAGCGATGCCAGCTGTTCGCGATCGGGCGGAGGTTCGATGCCCCATCGTCCGGTCAAGACGATCAGGGTCCCGAGCAAAACCAGATAAAGGAGCAGAATCAAGTTATCCAACAACCGGTCGATCCGCGTGAGCGTCAACGTATCGTAGGTTACGCCGGAGAGGAAGAACACGGCCGGCATGAACGGTTTGGCCAGAATGGACTGAACCTTTGCCAGGGGACTCATGCCTTTACTGTGCAAAACCAGAAAGGTTTCATCAATGAAATAGTCATTTGAGGAAAGGTTGCGAGGCGGGCATTGGCTCGATGCTGAGATCGACACGGCATGCGCATGTCGGCCGCATCTTCCTCACACAAATGCGGGTAACGGCGCATACACGACAGGATGACCGATCAGCCGTCCCAACCAAGGGGCCATCGCCTCTTCGTGAAGGGGAGCTTGATTGAGGCGGGCTTCGATCTTGAACTGTCCGTTGACTCCGACGATCCCGATGATCGCCGAGGCGTCTTCGGCGTCGGGCAAGACCGCGTGTGTCTGAAATTCACACAGCGTGGCGTACAGGAGCCCGTGCGGTCCGATCGCGTTCTGCACCTCGGGCAGATCGTCCAGTGGGCAGTGAACGGAGCAGCGATAGGCCGGCCGCGCTCCCGGTTCGATTTCCTGAAATTCCGCCAAAGCGGCTTCCGAAAACCCCGTGAGATAAGCCCGCACTCCAGCCGGTTCCGGGTTGAACGTTTCCGCAAGCTTGCTGGCCGGGACAAGAAATTCAAACGCATCGGGCGTGTTGTACTCGAACTGACAAGGACCAAACGCATCAGGCCATGAGCAGAAGAACGGAACGATCGGATCGGCAGGTCGAAGGACTACCATGTTCTTCTCCACCTGCGTCTCGATCGGGAGCTCCAAAACCGTGATCGCCTCAAGGAAGGCGGCACGCCGCTCATCCAACCAACGTGCCCGTTCGGCATCACCACGTGTTTCGCCGGGAGTAATGATCACCTGAGTTTGAAGCCGAACCCGGATGAATGAATGGGCGTGCCGGAACCCGATCCAGAACATGGCCCGTTGATCATGTAGCCGCAGGACTTCCCGAATGCGCCACGGGTGGCTGATGGAGCAATACGTACCGATATCCTGATGGCGCTGATAGACCGTATGATACGCTCCGGATAACAGAAAGAAGTCGCCGCGCCATCGTTCACGTACGTGGACGAGCGTGACATCTTCCGTGGCCCAGGCATCAAGTTGGTCGAAGTCGTCGAGCGATTCAACCGTCCATTCTTCCACGTAGCAGATGACATCGTTTGAAGGCGAGACCGGCTGTAACCCGAGAGTCGCGAGCCGGTCCCCCACGGCAAGCGCCTGACCGAAATTCAATGGCGTCGTCGTTTCCCACCGCCGCTCACGCACTATGAGGGATCCCTGAAGACAATTGGAGATTGTGGCCGCCAACTCTCAAAAACTCAATGCCCGTCCCAGATTTAGGCGCGCCGGTTCACTCTTGCAAGAGACGCCGGGCCGGGCGTAACGCCTTGTTGTCGATCGTCGTGTCGACGATGAGACGATCAAGCCCATCTTTCAAAGTCGCCGCCAATTGGTCCCGCACGTCGTCCTCATTGAACCAGAACACCGTACGACTCCGACCCCCTTCAATGGTCCGGATGGTCGTGCTCCGGTCGGAGAGATTCCTGGCCTGAATTGTAAACCGGCTGGTGGTGTCAATCACAGAGGAAAAGACTCGGCTCTTCACGGTCGCGGAAAAATCTTGGACCTGCCCGCTGATGACGATGTCGGCATCCGCGGCCGACCCAGCCGGGACCACACGCACATTCCACACCCGATCTCGCCACCCTCGCGTTCTCAAGCGATCGGCGAGTCGCTGCGTGATCACGTTCGCCAGGCGATCACCCGATACGTCGAACTGCGTGGTGCCTCCCCACAGATGCGTGCGCATCCCCACACGGTTCTTCTCCGTCCGTCGATCGTCAAACGGCTCGATGACGATTTTGACCGGCTCGATGTCGCTCACCTGCACCATCGGCGGCTTCTCACGCAAATCCAGATACCGCATCTCTCCTGTTCCCCTACAGCCGGCCAGCATGGTCGCCATCATGATGGCACAGCCCAGAACTCGTAATGACGATTGCTTCACAGGCTCCTCCCGGTCAAAGTTCAAAAAGAGTGGCGGCCCAGTCTACCCAAGTTTGGTGTCAGAGACAATTAGGATAAAAGTTAGGGAGCGACGAGGGGAGCCAGTGACCGAAAGGTGTCGCATGCCAGCTGAGCCAGTTGCCCTTCTCGTATTCGCGGATCACCCAAGGGGACACAACGAACGACCTTTAAGAACGATCGTTCCGCCAGGACGGCGGCAATCTGGGCCTTGCGGTCGTGGGAGATCGGAAGCGTATACCCCTCCCCGCGCTTCCACTCCCACAACGACGGTGCGAGCGAGAGTTCGAGGTCTCGTCCTGCAAGCTGGTGGAACCGACCGAGCAGCTGGCGCTTGTATCGTCCGATCTCCGAGCCTTCCAGCAAAAGCGCACAGGCCACATGATGTCCCCACCAGACCAACGTACGGAAGGTAAACTTGTTCGCACCGGAGAAGTGTTTGGGACAGTCAAGGTACTGATATGGGAAGTCCTCCAGATGCTCGCCTTTGACGAGTTGATGGAGGTGCGGATCGAAATCGGGCGGCACGATGAGCGACAAACCGGCCAGCTCATTCTGCAACGCTGGCAGCGTCGCCTCGAGCATGGCTCGTATTTTTGTCGTGACCGAGGCCTTTTTTCGAAAGAACTGCGCATCGGCGAGCAGCAGGGTTTCTTCTTCGGTCAACACAGAGGGTTGGACCGTCATGATAGAGAAGAAGAAAGAACCATTCGTCGCGGCCAGACGCGTTGGCTATTTGTGCCGTGTTTCAAATGCCGAGACGATCAGTTCGTACTGCCGTCGACAGTCGATACAGCGCAACCGCACCACGTCCTGAAACACATCCATCTCCCGAAGCGCGAGAGACGCCTGATGCGTCGAGACACACGCCTTCAGAAACTCCCAGCCAGACGTCTCTTCTCGCGGCGCGTCTTCTCCGGCCATTTGCTGAGCCGAGGATCCTTTCGACGTGATCGTGGCAACCGTCAGATAGTGAGCCGATTTACAAGAACTGCAAGAAAGCACGACCGAGTTCTCATCCGTCATTCGCTTGACGGTCACACACAGAGGGTGAACCGACCAACACTGCTGAAGAAACGCCCCGCTGCGAATGACTTGCGCCATGATCGTCTCAATGGACGGTAAGGTAGTTGGAACCTCTCACCAATGTTCAGCCGACCGCGTGTGAGAATGACAGAGGAACAGAAGAGAACTAGCATTCAGGGCATCGCTGCCACAGGAGATCCATCCTTGTTCAGAGGACGAGGAATACTCCCCTCTTGAACCGAACGACAAGTCTTACATACCCGCGGCCGTGCTTTCAAAAAGGAGACCTTCCCACTGGCCAAACAACTGTAATGGACGAACTCGTCACAGATCGTGCACCGCGACCAGCCTCCCCTGAGCATCGTCTTGTCCCGATAGAGGTCTTCTTGGCACACTCTGCAGAGACGGGCCTCGACCCCGAGCATCATCGGCTCCCATTCCCCGCCACCTTTTCGAATGCTCATAAGAGCAGGAGTATAGCGGGGCGACCGGCGGAAAAACAAGCGAAGATGAGACGCTACTTAGACTTGCCGTGTGAAACCCAATAGCCCGGCTTTCGTTTCAGATGCATCACAGCCGCAACGAAGATAGTTTGCCTTCCACCGCGTAGATCAGGCCATATGGAAACCGCTGGAGGAGATAGCGCCGAAACCTGCCTTTCAAAATACGCCGGGTACGAGGGTGTTGTTGAATTTGATCGAAAGCCGACTCAACTGCTTTAAGGAATTCCTGTCCTAGCCCGTGGCGGGAATCTTCGTAGAATTCTGCTGCTTGACGGATTTCAAGGTTGGCTTCAGGATCGAGAAGGATGTTCAACGAAGAAGATCTCGACGGATCTGATTAAGAGCCCTTCGAGCACTAAGTGGCTTCGTCTTCTTGTCTTTCCAGGCCGAAAAGCGTTTCTCGGCCTCATCAACCCATGCTTGATCTACTGCGGTAAGCTGCTCCTGCGTAACTTGGACAAGCAGACGTTCTGCCAATCGTTCCCGTTCCGAAGCGGAAAGTTTTCGCGCTTGTTTTTCTATCGCCGCAGCACGTGCTGTCATGAGATCTCCTGCTCAGTCAAAGCACAAAAATACTGTACAAGTTTCGTAGCCCATGAGCAAGTCGAGGCCGAGACCACTCCGTGACAGGGAGAAGAGGTGAACCGTACGACCTGACTCACATCGTGAATTGTGAGCGGAGGGGGCGAGAGAGTGCCCTAGTCAAACATCATCATCGATGCCGACCTCAGCTACGGTGAGCGCACCAACGGATGAGACAAGTGTGCTGGCCTCGTGACGCAACCGCACTCGCGTTTCGATAATTCTACGGCATTCTTCGGCGATGCGCTTGCCCCTCTCTTTATCTCGGGGAATAGGAATCGCCAGCTCAACGACGCGCTTCCCGATTGTATCAATGATGTCCTGTGTGAACTGCTTGGAACGGACCTGGAGCCTACTCTTCGTCCGCGTACTAACTGGATGAAGCGCGGCGCATTTTCCGCCGATTCAGAGATTCCTTCAAGGCTCATAAGGCGAACGGCGATCAATCCCTCCTGAATCTATTGTCTGATGCTTCCTTCGATCTTGCTCACCTTCCTCCATCGAGAGCTTGTTGGTCTCCTACTTGCGCGCACCCACCGAGCACCAAACAAAACTTGGTCGACCCGGAGCCTATTCCAATGATCGTGGCGATGGGATAAACACCACTCCCGAGTGCGCGGTGCGCAAGCACAGAAGCCTATGGGCCACCTTTCCCACCTCTCCCGTTTGACTCATCCTCAATCGTTTGTTACTCTCCGCGCGAGTTGAACAGTCCTTAGAAAGACGAGCTTCATGAACATCGCGGGATATCTCGAACAGAAGCGGATCGACGTCGATCGGTTTCTCGATCTCATCGCCCCTCCGTCCGTCACCCAGCCGACGACGCTGCATGAGAGCCTACGCTATAGCCTCATGGCGGGAGGGAAACGGGTGCGGCCGATTCTGGCGATTGCGGCCGCTGAAGCGTTGGGCCAGACCCCGCCTGGCCTCATGGCCGTCGCCTGTTCGCTGGAACTCATCCACACCTATTCATTGATTCATGATGATTTGCCGTCGATGGACAACGACGACTTTCGCCGTGGGAAGCCGACGAACCATAGAGTGTATGGTGAAGCCATGGCCATCCTCGCGGGCGACGCGCTGCTCACGATGGCGTTCGACGTGGTCAGCAGACCGGATCTGATGAAGGGCTGTGATCCGGTACGGCAAGTCCGCATCATTCAAGAATTGGCCTTCGGCTCCGGCAACATGGGGATGGTGGGCGGCCAGGTGTTCGATATCCAGGCTGAGAATAAGGACATCGACCTCCCCACCCTTCAGAACATTCATAGGCACAAGACCGGCATGCTCATTCGCGCCGCGGTTCGCATGGGGGCTATTGCCGCCGGGGCAAATGACCGTCAGCTCGACGACATGACCGGCTATGCCGAGGACATCGGGTTGGCGTTTCAGATCGCCGATGACGTATTGAACGTAACCGGCACGCGCGAAGAACTGGGAAAGAATCCCAATACGGACGCCGAACGGGGGAAGAAAACCTATCCGACGTTCTACGGTGTGGACGGAGCCAAGAAACTGGCCGATGATTGTGTGGCCCGCGCCATCAGCGGACTCTCATCGTTTGGTCCTTCTGCCGAGCCCTTGCGCGAGATCGCGCGGTACATCACAAGCCGCAAGAACTGACGTCGTTCGTGAGGCGTATCTCGTGAAACGCAAACCCGTACAACCGCATTTCACGCGCTTCGCGCTTCGCGTTTCACGCGTCACGTCTTCGTCATGAAAGCCCTTGTCACCGGCGCAACCGGCTTTGTCGGCGCCGCCGTCGTTCGTGCCCTGCTCAAGACCGGTATCGATGTCCGGGTGATTACCCGCCCCGGGAGCGATTCGACCCATCTGCGGGCGTTGACCATCGAACAGGTCCCCGGTGATCTCCGCGATAAGGAATCCCTTCGGGCAGCCCTCACTGGTTGCCGCCACCTTTACCACGTCGCCGCTCACTATGCCCTGTGGGCCAAGGATCCCTCGATTTTCTATGACAGCAATGTGGTCGGCACCAGGAATCTGTTGGAAGCCGCGCGTGACGTCGGTGTCGAGCGCACGGTCTATTGCAGCACCATCGGCGCGATCGGTTTGCCGCCGGGCGGTGGACTCGGGACGGAAGAGACGCCGGTGTCGCTCGAACAAATGGCCGGCCACTATAAGCGCTCGAAGTATCTCGCCGAGCAGGAAGTGCACAAGCTGGCCAAGGAAGGATTACCCGTCGTCATCGTGAACCCCAGCGCGCCGGTGGGTGAAGGCGATGTGAAACCGACGCCGACCGGGCAGATCATCGTCGATTTCATGAAGGGGCGAATGCCGGCCTATATTGAAACCGGCATGAACATCATCGATGTCGAGGACGTGGCCACCGGCCATCTGCTCGCGATGGAGAAAGGCCGACAGGGCGAGCGGTATATCCTCGGCTCAAAAAATCTGTTGCTTCGAGAAGTATTTGAGATCCTCAGCCGATTGACCGGGATCAAGGCCCCGTCCTTGAAACTCCCCAGGGGCGCCGTGCTTCCGCTCGCCTACCTCAATCACTGGTTTGCCAACTTGACCGGTTACCCGCCTCGTATTCCGCTGGAGGGGGTGAAGATGGCCAAGTACAAGATGCACTACGATTGCAGCAAGGCGGTCCGGGAACTGGGCCTCCCACAAAATCCTCCGGAAGTCGCGCTGGGAAAGGCGGTACGGTGGTTTAAGTCCCACGGCTACGCATAACCGTGAATCCCGAAGTCAGTTGTGAATGATGAGTTTTGAGTGCTTCGTTTTTCGGCAACTCGACACTGAAAACTCACAACTCAACACTCGATGGATGTCTTCGATCTTTTCATCAAAACACTCGTACTTCGTCCGTACGTCTTTATTTTTCTCGCCGCATTTCTTTTCTCCGCCGTCGAACTGATCGGTTGGCCGCGAACCTGGCGCTTCTGGCTGATCAGCTGGGCCACAGCGTTCGTCTGCGAGTTTTCGTCGACCAGGACCGGCATTCCTTTCGGTTGGTACTTCTACAACGGCTCCACAGTCGGGCAGGAACTGTACTTTTCGAACGTGCCGTTCATGGATTCCATCTCGTTCAGCTTTCTCCTGTATGCCTCGTATTGCGTCGCGCTTGGACTGCTGCTGCCGCTCGAATGTCCTCTGGAGATCAAGTCCCCTTTGCCAAGGCAATTACGTTTCGATCCTGAGGCCCGCACGAGTTGGACTGTCTACGGGTTGGCCGCGTTTCTCTTTGCGTTTATCGACATGGTCATCGATCCGGTGGCCTTACGCGGCGACCGTTGGTTCTTGGGCAAGATCTATTTCTATCCCGACCCGGGTTGGCATTTCGGCGTCCCGTTCACGAACTATGTCGGATGGGCGATCGTCGGGTTGATATCGCTGGCCATGTACTTTCCCTTGGATCGACGGCTTCCTTCACCTTCACCATCGCGGTGGAACACTCAGCGGCTCTCTCTCGGCATCGGTTTGTACTACGGGGTCTTGGCTTTCAATCTCGGCATGACGTTTTGGATCGGCGAAACGATCATGGGCCTGAGCGGCCTGCTCATGCATCTACCCGTCCTCGTTCTCCTGATCGCTCGCCTTTCTGGTGTTCGACGACCCTAGCCCGCCCTACAACGATGAGGTGACATCCACGCTGAAGAATTTGTATAGTGAGAGATAGGTTCGTCGTGGTCAGTTTGGACCACATACAGTGGTGAAATCCTGATGCCCAGGACAGTCATACTTAACGGGCAGATCCGTTAGAACTCTTATGGCAAAGAATGGCCTACGGTTCACGACAACCGGCCTGTTTCTGCTCACGGTGTTGTGGCTTTGCTCGATGGCGTCAGCCAAGGATCAGGAACCTTTTCATGTACTCGGCACCGTCACGTCGATCGACGCGAAGCATATTGAAGTGAAAACCGCCAAAGGGTCGGTCGTCTCGCTCCTACTGACCAAGCAGGTGAAGTATAAAAACAAAGGCAACCCGAAATCGCTCGACCCGCCCGCTGTGGGAGATCGCGTCATCATTGAAGCGTCCAAAGATGAGAAGAACAAGAAGGTCATCGCGACCGTCGTGCATTATTCCGCGATGAGAAACGCTCCACCCTCTCGATAAACGATGCCGACCATTCGTTTTGCACGGGCCGTCCATGAATCACCCTTTCACGGGGGGGTGCGTCACGCCCTGATGCGGGTGTTCATCACAGGGATCGCTGTGTTCCTGGCGATTGCGGTCGTTCCGGGGCTGGAAGCGAACAGTTTCAGCGCCGGTATCGCGGCGGTCTTGGTCCTGACATTCTTAAATGTGGTCCTCCGTCCCATCCTCTTTCTGCTCACCTTGCCATTGATTGTCTTCACGCTCGGACTCTTTCTTGTGGTGCTGAACGCGCTGTTGCTCGAATTGACGGCCTTTCTCGTAAAAGGGTTCACCGTTTCAGGCTTCTGGTCTTCCGTCGGTGGGGCGTTGATCATCAGCCTGGTCACGACTATTCTGAACAGCTGGATCATCGACAGCCGCCCTCTTCCGGACATTCCAGACGAACCGCGGCGTCCACCCAAAATCATTAATCCGGATTGATTCCCGAGGACATTCCGTTCAAGCTGACCTGCTACTGGCTGGTTGCGGCGTTTTGCTTTCGCCCGTTGCGGCACGCCGATCCGGATCACCGGCGTGCCATGCAAGAGCGGAGACCAAGGTCTGACCTCTCCTTCACATCCTCTTGACGCTCACAGCCTCACTCGGTCCGTTTCTCGTGAAAAACGCCATCCGGATAATTTTCCTCACGACTCGTTCTGCCTATATGATACAGGAACATCACCAGCATCATGATCGAAACGTTCAACGACACCCAGATTGTCATCATCGCCATATCTCCAAACATATTGTGCCTTCCTTTCCTGTATATGCTCATAAATGATTGCATTCTTTTAAGAGTCGGAGGCGCCGCCGATCTTACCGTTGTCACTTCTATCCATACAGCAACTTGCGTGCCTGCGGACATTTCTCCCGTTATTGATGACGACCGTTTATAAGTGGGGGAAAAAGTTAAACAGTACGATCGAAAAAACGCGATCGGCATTGGCTGGACTCGCTCGGATTCACGGGAGTGAATCCGATGGGTACCGCCGCCGTATCGGTTTCGATTCACTCGACGGGTCCAAGCGAAGATCGGTGCAGACATGGCCGCGCCCACTTGGATGGTATGGTTGTATCGCCCTGGATCGTAGGATCCATAGACCTCGTTGCCGAGGCACCTCGCCGACTGCGCAATAAGGCACATCCTGTTTCATAGTGGAACGGTTGCGAATGAGGGGTACTGCGTAGGACGGAACCTTCGCTTGTACACCTTGGCGCAACGTGGCGCCTCTTCTCTTCACTCACCAAGAGACGCGTGCAGGAAGCAAAGCGTTTGATACTGCGCATGATCTCATCTTTTCGGCAAATACGCCGTGCCATCGCAGAAAGCGGTATGCACATTGCTTCATGAAACGATCGCCATTCTCAAACACACAGGAGGTTACATGGAGCAGACTCCGCCATTGCGACAGTCACCGAGAGGTCGCCGAACACACCGCCTCTCGTTCCGGTCTTCACGCACGATGGTTTTTTGCCTGTGCGTCGCGGCGCTCAGCGCACCTGCCGCGGGGATGTGCGCATCGACGTCATCGCCGCTCCCGCTCTTTGTCGAAACCCCAAGCGACATCCCCCCCGCGATCGCGCAAGCTTTTCCGTCGCCTGAAATGTCGAAACGGTGGGTGCGCCAACACCGCACCATGGGACTCAATCCCGCTGCATTGGAAGCCATGAAACGCGCTCGCAAGGAATTGAAGCAGGACATCACGTTGGATCTCTTCGATGCGGGGACACGTACGCTCGAGCTCGAGGAACCGGAAGCCCATCCCAATAAGGCAAAGGTGTGGCGCGGACGGCTCCAAGGCGAGCAGCACAGCGACGTGACCCTGGCGGTACGCGGCACTAAGATGGTCGGAACGATTCTCTCCGGAGAACGTCTCTACAAGATCGAGCCGGCCGAGAACAACCGCCACCGTCTCGTCGAAATAGACGACGATGCCATGCCCCCGGATCACCATCCACTCGTAATTCCCGATGATGGGACCCCGTCAGACCCCCCCGCCCCGGAACCGAATTTCCAACAGCTCGATGCTCCTGCAGCCGGAGCGACCGACACCACGACGACAGCCGCGGCGACGACAAACACGGTCGTCGACCTGTTGGTCGTCTACACCTCCACGGCACGAAGCCGGCAGGGCGGACAGGCCGCCATGAACGCGTTGATCGCGATGGGCGTCGATTTGGCGAATCAAGCCTATGGGAACAGTCGGATCGCCATGCAGCTTCGGCTGGTCCGTGCCGCCGAAGTTTCCTACAGGGAAACAGGCGACATGAGCACCGATCTCTCGCGTTTGCAAAGAACGAACGATGGTTTCATGGATCAGGTTCATCAATTGCGCAATCAATACAAGGCCGATCTGGTCGCGATGATCGTGGACAACGGGGGAGCCTATTGCGGCATCGCCTATGTCATGGCGAACGGCCCACGGGCGAGCTTTGCCGGTTACGCGTTCAGCGTGACCGCTCGTGATTGCGTGGCGAATAACACCCTCACGCATGAACTCGGTCACAATATGGGCGATGCGCATGATCGTGCGAGCGGCGGGACCGGTGTGTTTCCCTATTCGTATGGCTATCGAGACCCCATCGGAAAATTCCGGACGATCATGGCCTACGCCTGCCCCAATGTGTCCTGTCCACGCGTGAAGTATTTCTCAAACCCGAAGATCTTGATCAACGGCCGGCCGGCCGGGATCGATCACCGGATCGATCCGTCGAGGTCGGCGGACAATGCCCGCTCGATGAACGAAGTCCGTAACGTCATTGCCGCCTGGCGCACAGGCACCACGACCTCTGCTGCCACATCTACCGAATCCTTGAAAGATTCTCCGGCCAAGTCGCGCACGGATTCTCGTGACGATGTGGGCGACGACACGGACGACGACGCGGACGATGACTCCACCGATGAATCAATCAACGATTCCCGGGGGAAACTTCGCACAAAACCCCGTGCGACTATCCCGTAACTAAACTGACCGCAGGGAGGACCGGACCCGGTCCTTCCTGCTAGAATCGCATTTCGACATCTCGTTCGGCATATACTAAGATGACTGAAAATGTCCGGCACAGGGAGACGGTTCCGTGACTCACCGGTTCAGGCACATTTTCATCGCGACGGTGCTGAGCGGCCTCTTCATACAGATGGGGTGGGCTGACGAACGTCCGGCACCAAAGAGTTTATGGCAGACGGTCACGGCGCTTCCTCCCACCGATCAGCCATCGATACCGCGGAAGCCATGGGTGATCCGCGAGCGGGAGATCGTGCTCGATCTCCCGCTCCTTCACTTACTGAAGGATGCGGGAGCCAGACCCCTTCCCCGGATCACGGTGGAACTCTTCGAAAAAGCCAACCCCGAACTGGACGTCGCCTCCACGGTCTCCCGTATCAGCGACACCTCGGTGATCCGCGGAACCTTCAAGCCGCCCATACAGGGCGACTTCACCTTTGTGATCACGGGCAATCTCCTGATCGGAACCATCCAGATCGGCGACCGGCTCTATAAAACCGACCACATTGGGAACGGTCGACTTCGGCTGGTTGAACTCGATCCCGACAAGATGCCGCGGGATTGATTCTCATCCTCCTGCCATTCTTCATCTGGATTGAACTCACGAGGAATGTTCCGTGTCACGCGAAATGAAAATGCGAGAATGCCGCGGTACGCCGATGAGATTCACCGGCGTACCATGCAACGGGCATGGCCGAATAACGACAATCACTGATGCTGTCTTCCCCCATCTAAGACCTTCGATAGGCTTGTTCCTCGTGAACCGTACCCTCCTGACGATTCCTCTCGCCGCTCAGTCTGGACACGTACCACATGAAGACCATCAGCAGCAGCATCGAGATATTCAATGAAACCACTATCGTGACGATCGCCATATCCCCAAACATAGTCTCCGTCTCCTTCTTCTTCGCATGATTGTAAAACGTTGTGTCGACGCATGATCGATGGCGCCCCCGATCACATGATTCTCACTTCACCTATGGCAACTCGCATGCCAGTCTCGGTTACCCTGTGTGCTCTATCTGCCTGGCCATAAGTTGTGAAAAGATGAGTGTCTTGTGCTGAACAGGAAGGTTTTCGAGCGTTCACTCCAACACAACCACTCAAAAAGGTGGATCTGATCGATACAACCGGTATCAGTTTCGGGCGATTATGACTTACTTGACACCTATAATGTATAAGCGTATTCTCCTCTCGGATTTTTTTGAAGGTATCCTTAGGGAGGAGGACGCATGGACTGGCCAAGCTTTTTTCAGCAAACCTTCATTGATGTGGTCATCAGGTGGATTCTTCCAGCAGTCGGGGCTTTTGCTATGCCGTATTTTCTAAAGTTGAAACAGGTTCTAAACTGGCCTATGGCTGTGTTTTACGGGTTAATTACATTCGCCGCGCTACTATTTATAACGGACCACGTAGCAGATGCACTAAATGCCATGCGTTCAACGCAAAGTGTTATTTATACTTTTCTTAAGGGAACTACATATGCAATTCAGGACAAGACTCCGCCCCCAAATGGGAGGTTATTTATGATTGTTGCCAGAAACCCAACAGGTGGGGAGATTTATATCTCATCTTCAGTACAAGATCCTGAGCTAATCATAGTGGAAACAACGTATCGTTTTGACCAGAAGACAGTGGGGGATATGGATGAGCAGCGTCGATCTGACCTTGAAACGTCAATAATTATAGAATTGCTAAGAAGGAATGTGGAGTATTCATTTCCAGAAAAGCGACTCCAGAGCATACATGTACAAAAACATATTCCTTTATCTAATAACATGGATAAAGAAGTGTTTCGCGGTGTGCTATTAGAAATGGAATCAACGGCGCGGTTGATAACGACCATTATCTTGAAAAACTCGACGATGTTTCAAGGAGTCCAGAGGTGAGGAGACCTATTTACTTGCCTTGTTTGATGTTCTTCTTTTGGGGCTTCGGACGAGCCTTAATGAGAATGTCGATCACCTCTTCAAAGCTCAACGGATGGAGCGAAATCGGTTTCGCTTTTGGCATAAATCACCTTGTATTGGCTGGTTGTTGCTTATTAGGAAAACAATCGAAAGAGACTGGTTGTTGGTACCACCGGCCACGACCTGAATTGTTTAAAGTGCCGCAATATCGGAATTTTCTTTCTGACGTAAATGGAAGCGCCCAATTTGTTGGAGGCAATGTTCCATTGAATGTAATTTTAAGGTCTATCTCTGCATTCATTACTACTGAATCGAGAACCGTTTGTAATGGGCAAGTTACTGTAAGTGTTTCATTTCGACGCATAATGGGTATCACTTTACTAAAATTGATTAACGAACTGTTTTCTAAAACAATATCACCGGCAAAGTTCGCTTTATTAGCATCACAAGTAAATCGCACATCTCTAATATCAACAAGACTGGAATTCGTGATTGCGAATGGTGTTGAGGCGAGGGAAGAAACGCTACTAACAGGCTCTAAAGCGGAAACTGTAAATGCGGGTCCAAATTCAAGGTAAGCCACATATGTTCCAAAAAATGCTCCTACAATCCCGATGCCTTTTATCACGTAAGACAACGGACCGCGGCGAGGTAGCTTTGAATTTTGTGATGTTGGCAGTCGGTGTCTTAATTGGGCTGGTAACAGTATGGGGCTCTTTGGCCTTTTGGACATACATTTCGCCGTAATCGTTACTTAGTTGAATGATAACCGTAACTGCACGTTCTTCGGAACATACTTCATGCTGGCACGCTTCACCGCTGGCGTGCTCAGCATTCTGCTATCACGTCTCCAAAGATGTCAGGATTCTTACGGTTATTATGGCGATAGCTGAACTCCGCCAGATACAACGGCAAATAGTCTTTGCTCACCTTATGAAAGGTTCCGATCACGCCACGCTTAAGAAGGCTCCAAAAGCTATCCAGATTTGCCGTGTGGACGTTTCCACGCACATATTCCCCGCTCTGATGGCTGACGGATTCATGGGGATAGCCCAAGTGCTTCAGTCTTCGGTAGCCGCTATGCTCGTCAGTCGCCACCAGAGACACGTTTTCTCCGACGGTTTGCCGCACGAACCCTTGCAGGGTATCGGCATTGACTTGTTCGATGATCTGAGCTGTCACATTGCCTTTTCTGGCAATCGCGCCAATCACGGCGATTTTGCCATGCGAGCCGTGAGAGCCGCCGCCCTGCCGTCTCACGGAAACGTGTTTGTTCTTCCACTTCCCGCCGATATAGGTCTCGTCAACCTCAACTTCACCCATCAGCTTAGAAAAGCCTCCATCCTTCATGGCCGCTCGGATGCGATGGCACATATACCAGGCGGTTCGATAGGCCCCACTGCCAATGATGCGTTGGATCTGAAGGGCGCTAATCCCCTTCTTGCTGGTCAACATCAAGTAGATCACTTGAAACCAGGTCTTCAACGGGTAGTTCGTATTTTCAAAGATCGTCTTGGTTATCACAGAGAATCGGTAGCCATTCCGTCCGCCACAATCCTTGCCCTTGCAGACCCAGTGAAACGGACGACTCTTGACCGCAAACACCTTGGCATTTCGGCAGCGTGGGCAGGTCACGCCATTTGGCCAACGGCGCTCTTGAAGAAATGCCTTGCAGGCCTCTTCCGTTTCAAACCGCTTCATCAAGCCGCTGAGTGTTTGCGTTTTCATATGGCCTCCGTGATGTTGAGGCCAGTATATAGATTTATGCATGTGGTGTCAAGTGGGGCATAATCGCCCAGTTTCGATACGAGCGGGTTGCATGATGGTTGCGGTCTCCGTGGCCATCCTGCAAGCTTACTTGCCCGAAGAAGGAATTGAAAGGATGAAGAGCGATCGGCGGTCGTCTCTTCATCCAAAAGACGGTGGACAGTCCTCTGGCATGAGCGCACATGCCCGGTGGTTGCTCCACCGTGAGGAGAGTAGCTATTCGCCACCGTTCCGGCTACAATGCCGTCGCTTGTATTGGTACGTATGACCACGTCGACTCTTCAAGCCAAAGCAGCCCCTGAAACTCTGCTTCAACGGACGTTGAATGCCGCGCTGAACGATATCGGCACGGATTCGGTGCTGGCGGCGATCTTCCACCAAGAAAACGGCCCGCTTGTCGAACATGCCTCGCGCGGGTTCACGCCGAGAGATGTCCAAGCCATTCTCCGTACCTTGTCGACACACCGTGCCGCAGCCTTGACCCCGACCGACCAAGATCCGGATGGCGGCCGGACCATCCGGCTAAAATTGATGACTCCCGGAGCAAAATCCCTGCTCGTGGTTCCGCTCCGGCACTACAACAATGTCTATGGTTGCCTGGTCATCGGACGGAAAGAAGGGGCGACGTTCTCCAAAAAAGACAAATCTCAGCTGGAACAGATGTGCGACAGCATCACCAAGACACTGGACCGCGAAGGACTCTTCAATACCGGTGTGGTGTTGAGTCGGTCCTATGTCACTCAGGAACCAAGCCCGCCTCCGCCGACCGGAGCGGACCTGTTCCCGCCGATGACCAAGCACTTTTCACCCGAGCTTCAAGCAAAGGTCGAAGCGGTCTTGACCGAAGCGCATCAATACGTGGCGTATGATCGAGCATGGGCGTGCTATTACGATCCGCTGGCGGGTAACGTCGAGGTGCTGGGAATTACCGGCGACGTGAAAGGAGACCAAAAGGACGCCAAGAAAGAGTTGAAACCTGGCCAGCGCCTGACGCTCGACAGTTCGGCGGCGGGATGGTCCGTCCGTCATCGCAAACCTCGCGTGGATCACGATCTGGCTTCCACCCAGGGTCGCTTCCTCGATCACAAACATCTCTTCAAGGATCGGTTTCAGTCGTCGCTCGTCATTCCTTTTTTCGTCAAGGGCCAGGTCGGCGGGACGTTTACGTTGGGATCGAAGGAGCCACAACGATATCAGACCACCGATGCCCGTACGCTGGAACCCACGATCCTCAAACTCGCGGAACTCTTGCAGGCACCGGCGCCGGCGGCCGCCGCGCCTTCTCCGACGACCGACGTCGGGACACCGGGTTCCTGGTCGTCCGTCGCTGCTCCGTCCGAGCCCATCATCCGAAAGCAAGAACGCCAGGCCGCGATCGGTGAGTTCAGCGCGTTCTTGGCGACGGAAATTCGGGAACCGCTCGCCTCCATTCGCTCGCAGCTCGAAGAAGTGACCGGTGAAGGAATCCTTGACTTCGATCCACAGACCCGTGTTGAAAATGCGATGCGCGACTTGATGCGGATCGAAGCCATTTTGAACGAGATCCTCGACTTCGCAAAGCCGCTGGAACTCAGCCGCCATCTCTGTCGAATTCCGGAGGTGCTCGAGAGCGCGCTCATCGTGGTCGGAACCGATCTGGAAGCGACCCGTATTCAAGTCACCAAAGACTACGCCAATATCATCGCGCCGGTGCGCGGCGATGAAGCCAAGCTGCAACAGACGTTCTTGAGCATCTTCCGAAACGCGTGCGAGGCGATGTCTCCCGGAGGCCACCTCCACATTCAAGTCTCTCAACATCGGGCCGGACGAGGGATCGAGGTGCAAATCCTCATCAAGAACGACGGTGTTCCAATCCCGGCTGAAATTGTCGACAAAGTCTTCGAACCATTTTTCACTACCAAGCGCTCGGGAATCGGGCTGGGCCTTCCCACGGTCAAGAAAATCGTCGAGGAACACGGAGGAGCCATTGCAATCGGCAGTGCTCCCGGCGAAGGCACCACGGTCACCATTCGGCTACCCGGCGTCAGTCGCGGGCCGGCGTTTCGGCACCGTGGCCGTGGCCGGCGCCATCCACGACGCCCGAACTGATCCCTTCTGTCGCCCCCACCGCTTCGAATGGCCGGTGCACCCTGCTGTCCGTTTGACAGAATGGCCCTCCATCGCTATGATTCACGCCTCGAATATCATCATCTATATGGACTATTTTGAACATAGAACTTTTTATCCATTGTCCTAGCTCAAAAGGGAGAGAGTGTATGAAACTTCTTACCGGTACGGTTGCGACAGTGTCCTCGATCCTGCTTGCGTGCTCCCTGGCGTCGGCCAACCCGGCGCTGCTGCCAAAACATGAAGGTTATCCCATGAAGAACACGGGCAGTCCCGTAACCGGCCAGCCGACGGCGAACGATCCAGGCCAGTCGGACGCGCACGGAACCTCCTCGCTGCTGAAGTCGGCGGACTCGGTCAAGAGCGCCGAACAAAAACTGATGAAAACGGACAATGCGCGCATCACCGAGGGGCAAGGCGCCGGCAGACTTCCAAGCGTGGAGGGGCCTGCGATCACGATCGCTCCCCCGGTAACCTCCGCGACGAAAATTACGGGCGATCGTAAAATCGACTGACTGCGGATTCGGCAACGAAAAGGGGAAGCCCGGTCTCCCGGAGCTTCCCCTTTTCGTTGGCTCGCTGGTTCAGGATTCCGTCATGCCGACTTCCCCTACTTCAGCAAGCGAAACCGCCAGGGTTTTTTCGCCCACCCCCCCGCATAGTCGACGCCGATTCTGGGGAACATTCCGACCTGTTTACGCGAAACCCGTTCACCTCGATCTTCGAACCAGAGAGACCGTCCATGCGTCAGGTCGAATCGATGCAACGACCGATCGATGTTTAGCTCACGGCAAAGCTTCCCGGGACCATCGATCAAGTTTCCATCCACTTCAATCGCCCGTATCAGCACTGCCGCTGGAAACTCGGCACGTTCCGTCACGACATTCAACATGTGGTACATGCCGTAAATGAGGTAAACGTACGATATCCCCGGTGGCCCGAACAGGACCTCCGTTCTTGCGGTCCTCCCTTTCGACGCATGGCAGGCCTTGTCCTCGGAACCGACGTAGGCTTCGGCTTCGATGATCTTTCCTGCGACGGTTCCGTTCCCGTTCTCACGTACCAGATACTTGCCGATCAGCGACCGAGCCACAACCAATGTCGGACGGTTAAAATAGGATTGAGGAAGGATCATTCGGTTTGGTTGCATCGTACTCATCGACTGCTCAACATGATGTTCCAACAAAGCACGGGGCAACGAAGACCCAAGGAGGTCCATACCAAGCTTCGCTTGAACCGCCCGCTCCGATCAAGAGTGAACGGATGGTCACCTTGTTTCACCTATTCTCCCATAACCTCTCCCATCACGCCGAGCGTCTGAGCACTGAGAACGTGGTGGGATCGTTTTCAGCAGTCGTCAGAAATACCACGCCATCCCTCCCATCACCGTCCGTGGATTACCCGGTACGAAGTGAATGTCCGTCACGCCGGACGGCTCGGTCCGTAGACGCGACGGGAACGCAAAGATCGCCTGTTCCCACTGCGTATTGAAAAGGTTTTGGACGAAGAGAAACGCCTCGAGCCGCCCATGCGGCAATTTGACGGGGATGCGATACCGTTGGGAGAGATCGAACGTGATCCACGAGGGTGATGTGATGCTTCGATCTTCGATGAGCGGTCGGACACCAAGATAGGTCGCTTGCAATTGAGAGATCAGCCCTTCAGGCCACTGAAGAATCGCCGCGCCATAGGCCGTGTATTCCGGCGCCAGCGGAATGGCGTCTCCATTGCGAAATTCCGCCTGTGTCCAAGTAAAACTGCCGTTGACGTAGAGCGGCCCCCAAAGCTGGCCGCGCGCGGCGACTTCCACCCCCTGGCGCCTCGTGGCTCCTCGACTCTCCGTGGTTCCCTCGTCGCCGACCAGGACGAGTTCCGACTTGAGATCCAAGCGCCAGGCCGTGGCGATCAGCTCCAGGCCTTGCGGGCCCCAGGGTCTCGATCGGACACCTACCTCGTAGCTTATTGCACGGGACAGCGGGGAGGACGTCGGAGCCACGGCGGATCGGGCGTCGTTGCTGTGAAAGCCTTCTCCATAGTTGACGAAGAATTCCGTCTTCGCCCAAGGTCCGAGAACCATGCTCATCTTCGGAAGCACGATACCGGAACTCGTCTGTCCCGCCTGTTGTTCCACACAGGTCGTACAACGGTTGCTCACGTCAAACGTGAAAAACTCTCCTCGCACCCCTCCGGAAAACCTCAGCCAGGAGATCGGCTGAACTTCCCCTTTCACAAACGGGGAATAGGACACGGAGACGGCATCGCTGTCGATCGTGGTGCCGGTCGGATTCCGCAGGGTCTGCGTTCCCAATTTCGTATGGACGTCGTCGACTCTGGTCTGGAACCCCACGGTCCCGACGGCCGGCATGCCGAATAGTTCGACTCGCTGTTTGAACCCGATGTCACCGCCATAGACGGCGCGACGATCGAATTGCGCGAAGCCGTCGCCATTGACGGGATCATTGAGAAAAAACGTAAAATCCGTGAACAAGTCCAGCCGGTAATATTGGCCGTAGGCGTTCGCAAAAAACTCCCCCCCCGACGTCGTATCGTAGTGATAATTGAGTTGCCCGGTGGTCCTGAGCGTGTTTCCCCCTTCATATGGATTGATGGAGCCGAAGCGGTCTATGAGACCGTTCGTCACAGCGCGCAAAGGAATTTCACCGGAGCCGTCCCATCTGGACTGGAGAAAGGTGGCTTGCAGACTGAGTTCGTCTCGCCCGGTCACATTCGTGGTGACTTTGCCGAACAAGTTGGCCCGATGATATTGATTGTCGTTGAGGTAGGGACCGTTCGTGTAGAATCCTTCAGCGGCGAACAGCGTACGCACGCGGTCTTTGGTCGGAGAGAACATGAGCAAGTACCGTTGCGTGCTGTATTCCCCGCCCGCTCCCTGAATGATCCCCTCCTTGACCATGTCACGCGTCCGAAAATTCACCGCGCCCGCCGTGACGAAATCTCCATACTCCGGCAAGTACGAGCCCTTGTGCACATCGACGCCCTCGATCGTCTCCGGGATGATGAAGTTGAGATCCGTGTAGCCTTGTCCGTGCGCATGAGTCCGCAAGTTGATCGGCATCCCGTTGAGGAAGAAGCCGACATCCGTCCCATGGTCCGCGTCGAATCCTCGCAGGAAATATTGATCGGCCTTTCCTGCTCCGCCGGAATGTTCCACAGCCACGAAGCCCGGGATCAGGCGAAGAATTTGGGCCGGGCGCCCCTGAGGTTGGAGCACGATTTCTTTGTCGGGAATGAGCTGCTGAGAAGAGGCCGCCACCGGCTTTTCGCCGATGACAGCCACCTCCGGCACTTCGAACTCAGTCTCGTCCGGGTCGTGAGCAAATACGTCATGGTTCCACCAGAACAACATGACCAGACACACGCAACGGAAGACAGCGGGTGAAGAGTTATGCACAAGATGTTTCATGAGCGAAGAGCTAACGAAGGGATCTTCCCGTCGTCGTCATGGTCAGCTTGCCGTGCTTCACGCCCTTGACCGATACCAGTGCATCCGCCACCTTTTTGATGTCCACCCCCTTGCCTTTGACCACTAATACTTCAAGACAATGGTTGTGATCGAGATGCACATGCATGCCGGACAGGATCTGTCCCGAATAGGCATGTTGAATATCGGTCAACTTTCCGGTCAGATCCCTCACATGGTGGTCATAGACATACGTGATCGTGCCGATGGTCTTCTTATTGTCATCCCACTCCTCTCCAACCAGATTGTCTCGAATCAAATCACGAAGAGCTTCAGACCTGTTCGTGTAACGACGCCGCCGAATATGGCGGTCGAACTCCGCCAGCAGCCGACGATCCACCGACACACCGAACCTCACCAAGTCGTCCATAGCCTCTCCTTCTCATCAGTAACACGAAATAAAATTTCGTAACACGATCAAGATGCTGACCGCAACCGGAATCTCCATTCCTATGCGCCTTACGACATTACCGGACCGCTTGGATTCATGGGGGGAGGGGCATCGGGCAAGAGAAAGGCTACCGCAGTATCTCGTTCTGGGGGGAAGAGATCACGAGGAGCAGACACCCATCGTCCGTCGACGTATCATGGTGTTCCGTCCCGGCTTCCGCGCGATGATAGTCTCCTACCGTCATCTCATGGCCGGCGATCCGGCAACCGCCTTCGAGCACGTAGAGTTCTTCCACCTCAGTATGACGATGCGGTGCATAGCTGGTGCCTGGAGAAAAACGGAGCAGCGCGGTGGTTCTTCGGGAAACCGGATCGAAGGAGAGCAACTTGGCCACCACCCCTGGAGCGACTCCCCGCCATGCTCCCTCCGACGCCCTGATGAAAGTGAGCCCCTTCGTCGGCTGTTGAAACAATATCTTGGCCTTCCAATACCGGGCTCGCTTGGAGGTCACGGAACGAATCAGAAGAGTCCGCAGGAAGTTGGAAACGGCTGTCCAGCCAGCTCGCAGCCAAGTGGACGGAGATCTGGTGTCCGGAACGGATGTTTCCACATGGCTCCGCGTTACACCTTTGACATCAAGCCGGGCATCGGCACGCCCATCGATTCGGGTCATGAGCCGCTCCCGTAGGGAATCCCGGGGGTTCACCGGAACGGCTCCTAGAGCCAAGGTATTTGCGGCTAACTCAAACTGTTCAGCTTCGCCGGCAGCCTCCACCGCCACCCGCTTGACAAGCCGCTCGCGGAGAGTCGACGGAGGCGTTATCGGAGCCACAACCGCGGCTAACGCATCCGTAGTGGCTTGATAAGCCCTCACTGTGTGGCGCAAGAGATCTGATTCTCCTTGAAGTTGCACGACAAATGCTCGCCGGTCGTCCTGGTCCAATATTCCCAGAACGTGGAGTATGGCCTGTTCTTCCAATTCTTCCGGCAACTTCGCGTCATTCACGGCAGTAAACCCGCCTCATACGGCGCGAGTGCCTCGCGCAATTTGATCATGCCGAGTCGCATTCTCGTCTTGACGGTGCCCAATGGCAGCTGCAGCTTCTCGGCGATCTCGCTTTGACTCAATCCATAGAAATAGGCCAGCGCAATGGCTTGTCGTTGCTCCGCCGTCAACAGGGCCAATGCTTGCCGCACATATTTTCGGCGCTCCAGCCCTTCGACATCCTGTTCCGGCGTGTCATCGTCGCTGGCAAATAAAGCAGCCGTGTCCAGTGACTCGATGCGTCCATGCTCGACGGCTCCGGCCCGGAAACGATCGATCGCTCTGGTTCGGGCCAACATCATCAACCAGGCACCGGGCGCCCCTCTGGTTCGGTCATACGTATGGGCCTGACGCCACACTTGGGTGTACACGTCCAACGTCACTTCCTCAGCTGCTTCGCGATTGTTGAGAATTTTCAGGACAAGCCCGAAGACCTGGGGGCTTGTGCGATCGTAGAACGTGGCAAGCGCTGTCTGATCACCCTGTGCGGTGAGCGCAATCAGTTGCGTCCATTCTTGGTCTTGAGCCGACTTGGCCGGTTCCGCAGTCATGATCGGCATACAGTCTTCCCCATATAGCCATACGAGTCGATGGGGAAGATCGGATTGCTGATTGCGGGTTTTATTTGATTCCTCGATGAAAATCGGACTATAGCACCGCAAAAATTACCCATCAAGCAGACCTTTCATCCGGAACAGATCCAAACGAGAAATTGTCCCGTAATGGTGAACAGACCGCCGGCAGGTACAAGGATAGGGACAGATCCATTCGACAGCATTTCACCTTGTAGAGGAGCAGCGCGATGAAACCACTTACGTTGTGGCATTTAGGAGTTGCGTGCGTCGTCGGACTTCTGTCCGGCTGCAGCGGAAGCGATAACGTGCCCATCGTTCCGCCAAGCGGACCAACCGCGTCAGTTGATGATCAGCGCACACCGGAATCGGACGCGCTCACGTCGGAAGAGGCCGCACTTGTCGGCCAAGCTAACTCGGAACCAGATCCGTCTCCTCAGGCGGATCTGTAATGTCACCCGCTCACAGAGCGGATGGACTCAGAAGGAGGAGACTATGTTCGCTCGAATTCGATCATTCATATTGACGCTACTGGCGATGCTTATGGCCACACCGGTCTTGGCCGCCAGCCATCGCGAAGCTCCGTTGATCGCAAACGATCCCACGGCGGATATCACGGACTTTTATTTCTTCCGCAGCTGGGAGGACCCGGACAAAGCCATCCTGATCATGAATGTCATCCCCGGTCAGGAACCGGGATCCGGGCCCAACTACTTTAACTTCGCGGATGACGTGCTGTACGAAATTCACATCGATAACAATAAGAACAACATCGCCGCCAACATCGTCTACCAAATCCGGTTCAAGACTGAGATCCGCCAGCCGGGCAATGTATTCCCCTTGGCCTACGTCGCCTTACCGCCCATCACAGCCCTAACCGGGGGGGGCTCGGAAGGGTTGCTCGTTCGGCAAAGCTACACCGTCACCGAACAGCGTTATGGTCAGCCGGTACGCGATCTCGGAACCGGTCCGATGTTCGCGGTGCCGTCGAACGTCGGTCCTCGTACCACGCCGAACTATGAGCAACTAGCGGCTAAGGGAGTTTTTGCCTTGAAGAACGGCGGGAGAATCTTCGCGGGACAGCGGGACGAAACCTTCTACATAGACTTGGGCGGAACGTTCGACACATTGAATCTCCACATCTCACCGATTCTTTCCAATGCCGATGATGCCAACGATGCCATTATCGTCGGGGCGCCGGGCTCAGGTGTCGCCGACACATTCAGCGGATTCAACGTCAACACGATTGCGCTGGAGATTCCCATCAGTGAGTTGGTCGGGCCGAACGGCAACAAAGTGCTCGGTGCCTATGCCAGCACGAGCCGGCCGAAAGTCAGCGTGATCAAGAAAAACGGCAACCGTGACAACAGCGCCCGCTTCGTCCAGGTGGCGCGCATGGGTCACCCGCTCGTCAACGAGTTGATCATCGCGACGAACATGAAGGACAAGTGGAACGCCACGGACGCGGAAGACGAGAATGAGTTCCTCCCGTTTTACTGCAACTCGGCGCTTGCCGCGGCGCTCAATACGGTGTTTGGCACCGGCTTTCCGACGGCCAATCGGGAAGATCTCGTGAACGCCTTGCTGCGGTATGCGCCGGGACCGCCGGTCTGCGGATCGGGCAAGACGAACGAAGCACTCGCTGATTTCCTTCGAGTTGACCTGGATGTCCCACCGACACAGGCAGCTAACCAGAAACGGCTCGGCCCGCTGGCCCACGATGCAAGCGGCAATGCCACACCCGATAAGGCCGGTTGGCCGAACGGACGGAGACCGAACGACGATGTGACGGATGTCGCGTTGCGCGTCGTGGCCGGCATCCTCACAAACCCCTCCACTCCGAACCTCGGTGACGGGGTGAATTTCAACGTCGGAGCGGTGGGCGGCAAGAAGACGTCTAACGGGATCGCGACGGAGTTTCCATTCCTTCCAACACCGTTCGACGGGCGAGACCGGCGGCATATCGATCCGGGAGAAACGCTCAACTAGTTGACTAGGCGGCGGGTCTCTACCGACCCGCCGCAATTCAAAAACCATGTTGAGTCGGTTTCTTCACGAATCGGGATCTATCGAGAGCACACGAATGAACGACCAAGAATTACAGGTAAATTGTATAAACTAGGATATTACCCAGCCATGATATCGCTCGTCCTCGCGTAGGATCTCAACTCTATGAGTACGCTGTGAATCGGCAATTTAACGAGAAGGAGAGATTTATGAAGAGGACGGCATTTCCCTACAGGCAGACAGTTCAGCACATGGGCGTAGCTGTTTTCATTGCGTCGACGGTTTTCTTCGCAGCCACCGGGAGTTCCGCACAGGCGTCGAGCCATCGCGAAGCGCCGCTGATCACCGAGATGCCGAAAGTGGATGGAACGGACTTCTATATGTTCCGGAGCTATGAGCAGGGCCGAGAAGCTTTTGTGACGATCATTGCCAATTGGTTGCCGTTGCAAGACGCCTACGGTGGACCCAACTATTTTTTTCTCGATCCGGACGCATTGTATGAGATCCATATCGACAATACGGGTGATGCTAAGGAAGACATTACGTTCCAATTCCGATTTAAGAATACCCTGCAGAACCTCTCGGTGCCGGTAGGTGGGAAGAATGTGCCGGTCCCATTGATCAACATCGGCCCCATCTCCGCCGGCAGCCCTCAAAACTTGAACATCGTCGAAACCTACACGCTCGACGTGGTCCGAGGGAATCGGCGATCTGGGCACCGACAGGCAGTAAGCTCTCCCGGGCCGAATGGATTCTCAAAACCGACCGACAATATCGGAAACAAGTCGATCCCAGGCTACGCGGCCTTCGCGTCGTCACAGATCCACAACTTCACCTGGCCTGGATGCAGCGGCCAAAGCAAAATCTTTGTCGGCCAACGCAAAGAGTCTTTCTACGTCAATCTAGGCGAAGTGTTTGATTTGATCAATTTGGACCCGCTCGGCCCGCCCGACGCCAAACCGAACATTCTTAACGACAAAAACATCACGTCGTTCATTTTGGAGGTACCTATTTCCTGTCTGACGCGTGATGAGAACAGTCCCGTGATCGGAGCGTGGATGACATCAAGCCTGCGGCAGTCCCGCATTTTGCGGCCGGAGCCGACTGCCGAGCATCGGACCGTCAGCGGCGGCGCATGGACGCAAGTCTCTCGCCTCGGCATGCCGCTGGTGAACGAAGTGGTCATCGGTCTTCCGGATAAGGACAAGTTCAACGCCTCCAAACCGGAAAACGATGCCCAGTTTCTCACCTATGTAACCAATCCGAGTCTGCCGGCTCTAATCGAGGCGCTGTTCCCGTCAGCCAAAGCTCCGACACAGTTTCCTCGCGCCGATTTGGTTGCCGTCTTCCTGACCGGCGTGCAAAACGTGAATCAGATCCGCTCGAGTCCAACCCCCGGTGAAATGCTGCGGCTGAATACGAGCATTCCGGCCACACCGGCTGCATCGCAGAACGTACTCGGCGCGGCGCTGTGTTTTGTAAACGGCATGTTGACGCTGAACAACCCCGGGTGCGATCCGGCTGGATTCCCGAACGGACGACGTCCGATCGACGATGTGGTCGATATCGAACTTCGTGTCGCGATGGGCTATCTCTTGCCGTCCAACGTCGCGGCGGCCGGCCAACTGCCGTTTACCGACCAGACACGCATTCCCGCCTCGTCGTTCTCTGAACAATTTCCGTATTTAGCGACACCGATTCCCGGCGCACCGCAAGGCGCGGCGCCGCAGTAAATGAAGTAAGAGGAGGACGCATGACACGCTCACACTGGATCATACTCGTTGGGTTCCTGCTCCTAGTGGGAGGATGTAACAGCAGCGATACGCCGGCCACCACGGCCGGTAGTATCGGCGATACAGGTGATCTCGGCGGATCCGTCGGCAGTACCGGTACGACCGTGGCCGCGATGGAGTCGGCCTTCACGTCCGACACGGACGAGCCCTCCACGGAGTTGGCGGAACTGATGTCCGCGACGTCGGAAGATACCGAGCCGGAGAAGATTTGATTCGGCAGGAAAGACTTCGGCGTTCCTGCCGGCGCTGTATGCGGTGACTATGATGCAGACGAGCGATCCCTCGCACCCGTTCATTGAGCGCGGCCCAGGAGGACCGGCATGGATCACATCGGTCGTGATCCATGCCTTCTTCCTGGTGGTGTGCATGTCGCTCTGGCAGCCGATCCACCCGCGAACCTCCGAGCCATTTCACTGGACGATCAGTTTGGTCGATCCCTCCGACCTGCAGAACACGACTCTTCAATCTACCGCGAAGGCGGCGAATGGTCCGACTTCAGCAACACCGATCATGAAGCAACCAACCCGCCCGCCGAACATGACGCCGACCCGCCGCCAACCGACGATCAGCACCCACTCAACAAAGCCGTCGGAGATGGCCGGTGGATTTGAGCCGGCCCACGTGAGTCACCAGTCGATAGCTGCCCTATCTGAGACTTTTTCTTCGTCACCGAGAGATACGGAATCGAACACAGCGCTTAATGAACCGACGTCACTTGCCGCCAACACCGGCGACCTCGATGCAACAATTACTCGACCTGAATCAAGGGAGGTCTCACCGGTGCCTCTCTCATCCGCTCTCGTCTCGGCGGCTCCGGTCACTGCTGACTCTATTTCCTCTGAGACCCATCATCTTCTCGCCGACTCCGAGCATAAAGAACTGATGTCCTCCACATCCGGGGAAACCTCTGCTTCGTCAAGCGAGCAACAATTCCGTTCGGGAAAACCCGACTATGGTTGGCTTCAACAAGCAATTTTTCAACGATTGGAGGAGCTTAAGCGGTCTTCTCGCCCATCACTTGATGACTCACGCCCCCTCAAGGTCATGGTTAAGGCCGTGGTCTCTCGGGAAGGAATTTTGCTGGACTCCGCAGTGGTGAAGAGTTCCGGCCTGGATCGCATCGATCAGGAAGCGATGGCACTCGTGCAGCGAGCCTTCCCGATGCAACTTGACCGTCCATTGGACCGACAGCAAGTCGCCATGCGGATTCCCATCACCTATTCACGAGACTAGCGATGGATCGAACACGACTCATTCTTCCGCTCATCGGGTGCTGGTTCTCGGTATCCTTGTGCGCATTTGCCTCAGCCGAACCCTACCGTCCGACGGATGACACACAAGTTCTCGAACGGCTCAGTCTCAAGTCGACCGACCCCGTCGCACGCGAACTCGACCGCTTGCGAACTGACGTGCGACGAAATCCTCACCATCTTGAATCCGCGGTGAAATTGGCCACTCGCTACATCGAACAAGGTAGGTCAGAAGGCGACCCCCGTTTTCTTGGGCAAGCCCAGGCAGTCCTCGGCCCATGGTGGAACGAGTCGGCCCCTCCACCTGCCGCACTGCTCTTACGGGCCACGATCCGGCAGAACGCCCATGAATTCGATCGGGCGCTGGCCGATCTCGACCAGGTGCTGGCGGTTGAACCGACAAATGCGCAGGCCTGGCTGACCAAGGCCTCGATTCTCCAGGTCCAAGCCCGCTACGAGGACGCACGGCGAGCCTGTAAACGGCTTGCCCGGTTGACGGCATCTCACGTGCTGCTTGGGTGCTTGAGCGATATCGCCGGAATCACCGGCCAATCGGCCAAAAGCCGAGAGTTGCTCGGACAGGCGCTTTCGGATTCTGCCCTTTCAGGTCGCGAGCGGATCTGGCTCGCGACCATCGTGGCTGAGACAGCCACGCGCACGGGAGCCATGCGAGAGGCGGAGCGGTATTTCGCCGATGCCTTCAAGGTCGGCATCAAGGATCAATACCTACTCGGCGCTTATGCGGATTTCCTGCTGGATCAAGGCCGCTATCAAGATGTCGTCTCACTCGTTCAACATGAGACGAAAGCCGATGGATTATTTCTGCGCCTCGCCCTCGCGGAACAGGCATTGAACCTACCCGCGTTCCAATTCCATGCAGCAGAACTGGCTGCCCGCTTTGCCGCGGCCCGGGAGCGAGGCACGACGGTTCATGTCCGAGAAGAAGCGCGGTTCACACTGACCTTGCTACACGATGCTCGGCGGGCACTGCCCCTGGCCCGAGCCAATTGGAACCTCCAGCGAGAACCGGCAGACGCCAGAATTCTTCTCGAAAGTGCGCTTGCCGCCGGAGATCGATCGGCGGCCCAGCCGGTACTCGATTGGTTGAACCGCAACCATGTCGAAGACCTTCGGTTACGCCAACTTGAAAAACGGATTCAGGAGGCGGCATTTTGATGCGTATCCTGCTCGTCATTGTCTCGCTTCTGGTCACTCTTCCGGCTTGGGCCCATAAACCCAGCGACAGCTATCTGGCGCTATCTGTTCAACACAATCAGGTTGAAGGACAATGGGACATCGCGCTCCGCGATCTCGCCGATGCAATTGGATTGGACAGCGACGGAGACGGCCAGCTTACCTGGGGAGAAGTCCGGAACAAGCATGACGAAATCAGCGCCTATGCCCTGTCTCGACTTGCCCTCTCAGCTGGTCAACAAGCCTGTGCGACTCACGTCCTGGAGCAACTGATTGATCATCACACGGACGGAGCCTACTCAGTGCTCAGGTTCCGTTCCGATTGCAATGGAACGATCGAACGGCTCGTGGTGGACTACCGACTCTTGTTCGACATCGATGCCCAACATAAGGGCCTCTTGCGCCTGATCCAAGACGGACAAACCACCACCGCCATCTTCAGTCGAGAAACTCCACTTCAATCATTCTCGATCGCCGAACGGTCATTCTGGGGTGAGATCCGCCAATTTATCCATGAGGGGATCTGGCACATCTGGCTGGGGTTTGACCATGTCCTGTTCTTGCTTGCCCTCTTGCTCCCCGCGGTTTTGATCCGGGTCGATGGTCGCTGGCAAGCGGCCGGGGACTTTTCATCCGTGTGCTGGAACGTCGTCAGCATCGTCACAGCCTTTACCGTGGCCCATTCTCTCACATTGAGTTTGGCAGCGCTGGATATCGTCCGGCTCCCGTCTCGACTAGTGGAATCGACCATTGCCGCCTCGGTGGTACTTGCAGCGCTCGGCAATTTGTATCCCATGATGATTTCTCGTCGTTGGATCATTGCCTTCGGGTTCGGCCTCATTCACGGATTCGGATTTGCCGCCGTACTCACGGACTTGGGGCTGCCTCCAGACTCACTGTTGCTGAGCCTGGTCGGCTTCAACGTCGGGGTGGAAATCGGCCAGCTCGCCATCGTCGCGGCATTTTTGCCGTTGGCTTACCTGATCCGCCGCACCTGGTCCTACCCCCGGCTGGTCCTCACCGGCGGATCACTGGCAGTGATCGCCATCGCGCTCGTCTGGTTCACGGAACGGGCGTTCGACCTACAGTTGTTTCCTCTGTAGGAAACTGCTCAAGACATGCGCGGTTCAGGAAGGCTCGGGGAGGTAGTTTTCAAAGCACTTGACCAAAGAAGAAAAGTCCCCTTGATCGGCATCCCGCATGGCGGCAATGTACCGCGCTCGGATCTGATGCCCTTCAGACATGAGATGGGTTTGAGGCCATTGCGGCAAAGGATGTTCGCGAGAATAAAAAAAGATGTCGGTGATCAGTCGTGCATGCCGTCCATTCCCATTTCGAAAGGGATGGATCTTGGTCAATCTGTTTTGAAGTCGTGCGGCAACTTCGAGAATCGGCATCATCGACGTTGGAGCGTTCCAATAATGAAAGTCATCGCATAACAAACGAACCTGTTCCGGTATCAGCTGCCAGTCCATCCCGATGTTGAGATTCTCTTTCCGATATTGTCCCGCCCATTTCCATATAGATCCAAACATGTCCTGATGGACTGCACGGATAAACTCATCGGTGAGCCATCGCGCACCCTGCTTCTTCCTGTGGGCCTCAAACACGTATTTGTCATAGGCCAGACTAATGGTATGCGCTTCGGCTGCGTTCCGTTCCGCTCTCGTCGTGAGCCGAGTCAGAATGAGCCCTGATAAATCGTCCCCCAACGTCTCATCGTCGAGTTGCGTTTCGTCCGACTTGGTCATCGAGTGGATAGTCGTTTACGAGGACTGCGGAGAATATCATCGGTACGTTTTTCAAGAAGCTGCCTGAATGTGTCCTTGTCAGGAGCTTGGTCTTCAAGTGCCATGGTTCCCATAGTCTGTTTCAGTCGTTTGAGGGCAACAGCTCGGGCACGATCTCTCGTAAGTTCTTCCAGAGACTTGTGGAGCAGCGGTTCGAGGTTGAGCTCACAGCCTAAGCCTTCATAAATTCGTCTGAGCGTCCCGACTTGGGGATCAACTTTCCCGGACTCAATTGCCGCCAGATTGGGCTGCGTAATATGGGCGCGTTGAGCCAGTTCAACCTGCGTCATTCGGAGCCTATCCCGGAGTAGACGTATCCACTCCCCCGCCGTGAGTTTGTTCGTGCCTCTTGGTGCCCGCACCTTCAGCCTTGATAGGGCTATGTCATCGAGTACAGTTATGAATTTTTGTTTCATGGGTTTTTATTATACTATTTGCAATATAAAAATTAACACTAAATTATCGTAAAGAGTATTAAATTTCCATTTTCAATATTTTAAACAGAATAAAATGTCTTTCAACTATATGATTTTGTGAAACTATTAGAGATATCATGCACTCTGTAGAGTGCATCCATTAAAGGTGGTTAGGCCATATGCAATAGACGAGTCCTATTGGAATAGCCTGACGATCGCCATACCTTTCGTGAGCCTTATCTCAAATTGGTTCTCACTGGCGGCTCGCCAGCGGTAATCACCATCGCCTTCGTCTGGTTCACCGAACGGGCGTTCGATCTTCAGTTGCTTCCCGTCTAGTAGAATGTTCACAGGGAAGGAACTGTGTGGCTGCGTGGTTGGTCCTACTATGAGAGAACCTCAATTACCGCAGGACCCGCTTCCCTCAAATGGTTTTCATGATCGACCTCACTTTTAAGGGAGGGACGGTACCCCAAGTAGGTTGATGGCACAGCGTCTAATGCTTTTCTCGTGATCATGTTGAAGTGAGCCGTTTCTGCTCTACTTTCTTGAATAGGAACATACATCAGATTGCCCTGGCGCCTAAAATTCCTCAGCCTCGCAACTCATCATCGCCTAATATCTTCTTCCTAACTGAACACACACCCTCGCTTGTCTGGCTCCATGCTCCGGTGCTATAGTCCGCCCGTCCGAACACCTATGAATCCAAAACCTCTCCCTCGTCTTCCTCCGACCCATGAGGGAACATCCAGGCCGAGGTTGTGAATGCTGAACTCAACCCAGACCCAAGAAGCGGAATGGGGGCAGCTGATCACTCAGACTGCACAAGGCGATCAATCAGCCATCGCGACGTTGTACGACCGCACAAGCCATCAGGTCTACGGCCTCATTTTCAAGATCCTTGGCAATCGTGAAGCGGCGGAAGAAGTGACGTTGGACGTCTATACGCAGGTCTGGCGGCAAGCCCACACCTTCGACGAGACGAGAGGCACGCCTGGGGGGTGGCTTATAATGTTGGCCCGCACGAGGGCGATCGATCGCTTCCGCGCGGGGGTGGGCGAGCGCGGCAAGATCGAGAGTCTGGAGGTAGCCTCCTTCTTCTCCAGCGAGGAGCCTACGCCCGACCAGGAGGTCGAGGGACGACAACGCCGGCAGTCTGTCCGTCAGGCGCTCTCTCTGCTGCCATCCGAACAACGAGAAGCGATTGCGTTGGGGTATTTCTACGGCTTGACTCAAAGTGAGATCGCAGACAAGCTCAGTCTGCCATTAGGAACAATCAAAACCCGAATGCGACTCGGCATGCTCAAATTGCGGGAACTGTTGGCTCCGCAGAAGGAAGAATTGGTTTCATGACTGACTTCCCTCTACCGCAAGAGCTTGAGGAACAGGCAGCTGCCTACGCGTTGGGTATCCTGCCACCCGAAGACCGTGTCGTCTTTGAGAAGCGCGTGGCCTTGTCTCAAAATGGCCTTGGAGCCGCCACGCAAACTTTTCAAGCCGTGGCTGAACAATTAAGCTTCGGCGTGAGCGCGATCCCACCGCGTGCGGCACTGCGCGAGCGGATGCTCGCCCGCATCGCGCAGGAAGCGGATCAAGACGATCGCACGTTTCAATCAATGGCGGATCATCTGGCCTTTGCCGCCGCTCCACTGCCTCCACCATTTTCTCTGCGCACCCGCTTGCTCAGCCGGATCCAAAACGAGAGACGCCCGTCACGGCATGTCCCGCCCCTCACATTCGTAAGAGCCTCCGAAGGAGAATGGCAAGAGATGGCTCCCGGCGTCACGGCCAAGATCTTATACTTTGACCCTATCTCCCGCCGAGCCACCGCCCTTGTGAGAATGGCGCCCGGTTCGGTATATGCCCCACACCGGCATACCGAGGCGGAAGAGCTCTATGTCTTGGAAGGTGGCTGCTTGTGCGGCGGCCAGGAATTAGTGGTGGGGGACTATCATCGAGCTGAGGTTGGCACCGAACATCATGACACGTCGTCGGACAATGGCTGCCTGCTTCTCATTATCTCCTCTCCGCAGAACGAGATGCTGGGCTAAAAGTCGGCATTGGCAGTTTGCGCGCCGCATTGTCCCTTATTCTTACGCTTCCTGTTTCAGCGGTACCCAGGCATACACTTCTGTCCCCGCTCCCGGTTTTGTCTTCACCTGAAATGTCCCCTGCAGCACGTTCATCCGCTCTGCCATGCTGATCAAACCAAGTCCTTTCTTGGCAGCTTCATCCGATGGTGGCATCGGGGCCTTAATCTAGCCGACTGGTGTGTTGGCCTGACCTAGGTTGAACCCTCATACAGTGCGATAAGATGAGTGGATTCGGTGCGGGTGACGATCATTACGTATGACTTTGAGAAGGAATGAAACGTATGGAGCGATCACTTTCGTGGTGAGGCCTCTCTCGTCATAAAAAGCTGGCTCACTCAAATGGATCTCCATGAGCCTTTCTGTGGCTCTCTTGAGATCACACATCAATGGTAAGCCGAAACCTGGATGCCCAGCCGTTTTTTCTAATCGGTTTGAATCGGGATGTATATGACATTTCCCTGGCGGTTGACGAGCAAGAGAGCAAGATCCGTGGGTCTTAGTGGGTCGGCAAGGCGTTGAAGACCGGCAAAACTGGTGACATGTTGCCGGTTCAGTTCCAGTACCACGTCACCCGGTTGGAGGCCGGAGGCTTCGGCAAGGCTGCCTTCTTCAATATCCGTCACGACTACCCCGTTATTCACGGGCAAATCCATTTGTCGTGCCAAAGGCGGCGTCACGTCATCGAAGACCACGCCCGCGAGCGGATGGACCATCGAGGCGGTTGATGACGCGGCTTGGCTTTTCTTGGGCCGTTCACGCGGCGCTTCCTGAACGATCAGGTCGGCTTGATACTGTTTCCCATCGCGGATGAGGTCCAGGCGATGTTTGCTGCCGATCGACGATTGCGCCACCAGATTTCGCAACTGGCCGCTGTCCATAACGTCTCGTCCGTCGAAACGCACCACCACATCGCCTCGTCTCAAACCGGCCCGTTCGGCGGACCCCTTGGCCTGCACATCGGTGACGATCGCGCCCTTGACGTCCGGAAGACGGAAAATTTTCCCCAATGGAGGGCTCACGTCTTGGGTCGAGGCCCCCAGGAACCCCCGCACCACACGACCCGTCTTAATGAGGCTCTGCATCGCGGCACGGGCCATGTTGCTGGGAATTGCAAACCCGACCCCCACGCTTCCGCCGGTCGGACTGGCGATGGCCGTATTGATCCCCACCAGCTCGCCCTGAATGTTGACGAGCGCTCCGCCGGAATTGCCCGGGTTGATCGGCGCATCCGTTTGGATAAAGTCCTCGAAATCCGCCACTCCGACATCCGCGCGACCGACCGCGCTCACGATGCCGAACGTGACGGTGCGGCTCAATCCCAACGGGTTGCCGATGGCCAATACGAAGTCGCCGACGGCCAGAAGGCTTGAATCTCCCCAGGTCGCCGTCGGGAGATTCGATGCATGAATCTTCACCACGGCCACGTCGGTCTTCGGATCCGTCGCGACGACCTTCCCTTTGTATTGACGGCGATCCGCCAAGATCACTTCCACATCGACGGCATCGGCCACGACATGGTTATTCGTAACGATATACCCATCCGGCGAGACGATCACGCCCGATCCCTGTCCATATTGCCGACGCGTCGGCGGGTCTTTGAACAGACCGAACGGCAAGGCTTCGTCGCTGAAGGCCTGGTCTCGCACCATCACGGTCGACGCAATGCTGACCACTGCGGGAATCACTTTATTTGCGGTTACTTTGACTTGATTCTGTAAATCATGACCACCGGTCGCCGAGTTTTGCTGGGCGGCGGCATGCCCCGAACCGGGATCCGTCACGACGAGGACGAGGCCCCACGCAATACTTTGCATTGCGATGCGTCTGCTGCTTTCCGCCAATGCGCTTCTCATGGTTCAAAATTCCAACATGATCGCAATACCGTGCGCCAGCCTACCATGCGACCCTCGTCGACGCATTCATAATTCGATATGGCGGCACGTACCCACCCCGACCACTGCGCTGTGGATGGTAGCCCCTATCACACAGTCTGTAAAGGTGATCATCGACTCAGACATTTGCGGCGGATCTACCGGTTAGAACCACATCCTTACACCGACCCCCAATCGTATCTGACTCGGATCTCCGTCTTGCTGACGCACCAGAGTCGCCGTCCCACCGAAGCTGCGGTCGAGCGATATGCCGACATAGGGTGCGAATTCTCGACGAATCTCGTAGCGCAACCGGACCCCGAATTCCAGATTGTTCAGCCCGGAGGCGGTCGTAAACTCTTCGACCCGTTGGACCGCCAGGTTCGTTTGGAAACGGCCTTGGAGGATCAGCCGCTGTGTAAGCAAGAAATCTTTCGTGTATGAAATGCGAGCCGAGACGGCACCGCTCTGATCGATGAATAACGCCGATTCGAACTCGTAGTTGTACGGCACGATACCTTGAAGGCCGATCACCCCTAGGCCGCGCGTGACGTTGCCGCCACGAAACGACTGTGTTTCCATTCGGCCCCCGACTTGAATGTCGTAATGCTTCCATAGGAACCGACCATAGAGCAGTTGAAAATCGACATCATAGTCCGCTTTGAACGCCGTATCCTGCTGACCTTCACTCTTGAACCAGAGTCGGTTGTAATCCCCACCGTACCAGCCTTCGATATCCCAGCGGTAGTCACTGTTGCTTCCGCCTCCACCGGTACGAGGACGATATTCAAGGACGTCAACCAACGTAAACAGGCGATGCTCCCGGTCGCTCACGGGGCTGAGCCAGTCCTGTTGCAGTGCTAAGTTCGCATGGGTTTGGCCTGGCTCTTGTAGGGGCGCGACTACCGACGAGCCGCCGGAACCAGAAGGCTTATGCCCATGTTCGGATTCCGCCGAGACACTCTTCGCACTCATGCCGACGCTCAACATGCACACAACCCATATGATTGCCCGACCGCTCTGGATCGCTGAACCCACCGGCCTATCTCCCGTTAGTCATTACGCAACTTGGACGACGCGAAACATGCCGGCTTCCATGTGGAGGAGAAGGTGGCAGTGGAAGGCCCACGGTCCATACGCGTCGGCGTTGATGACCACGGATAGCCGCTCAGCCGGTTTGACCGCGACGGTATGTTTGCGCGGAAGGTACGCACCGGACCCGTTTTCGAGGTACATCCACATCCCGTGCAGATGGAGCGGATGTTCCATCATGGTGTCATTGATGAAAGTGAGCCTCAGTCGTTCCCCATAACGGACACGAATCGGTTCCGGTGCATCCGAATACTTTTTGCCGTCGAACGACCACATATAGCGTTGCATATGGCCGGTGAGGTGCAGCTCGATCTCCCGTTGAGGTTCATGTAGGTCTTGGTAGGGAGCGAGGCTTTTCAAGTCGGTGTAGACGAGGACGCGCCTGGAGCTCTGCTCGAATCCTCTACCCGCCTCGTCCATCCGGTTTCGCGCATACTCGGCGATCGTTTGGTTGCCGGTGCCATGGTGATCTGGGCCATGCTGAACCGGGGTTGCACCTGGAATTGGAGAACGATGTCGTGCGTCGGTTTCCATGGCCTGCCCATGCTCCATCCCTTCACCGTGCGTCATGCCATGACTCGGTGAATCGCCGTGAGACTGCTTCATGCCGGGCTCATCCTCATTCATGGCATGGCCAATATGGCCGTTGCCATGTTCAGCCATTCCCATGTCTTCCATGGTTCGAAGCGGACGAGCACGGCGCGCAGGGATCTCCCCTTCCATCCCTGGCCGAGGGGCAAGGGTTCCGCGAGCATAGCCACTCCGATCCATGGTTTCGGCAAAGATCGTGAACGCCTGATCTTCAGTGGGCTGGACAATGACATCGTAGGTTTCTGCGGGTCCGAAGCGAAATTCCCCTATAGGAACCGGCTGCACATTTTGGCCATCGGCTTGGACTACCGTCATGGTCAATCCGGGGATACGGACGTCATAGAAGGTCATCGCGGCGGCATTGATGAAACGCAATCGCACCCGTTCCCCTGGACGAAAGAGACCGGTCCAATTGCCGGCAGGCGGCAGACCGTTCATGAGGTACGTAAAGGTCGAGCCGGTGACATCGGCAAAGTCGGTCGGATCCATCCGCATTTGCTCCCACATCAAATAGTTCCGCAGGGCCCGCCACAGCCCCCATTTCCCCACATCGGAAACAAACTCTCCTGCATCGCGCTTCTGGAAGTTGTAGTAGCCGGAGAATTTCTTGAGGTTGTCGAACACGGCCTCTGCCGGCTCGAAGGTCCATTCAGAGAGCATCACGACATATTCCCGATCGTAGTGAAACGGCTCCGGTTCGAGCGGGTCCAGAATCATCGGGGCATACATGCCCTGCAATTCTTGGCCGCCCGAGTGACTGTGATACCAATAGGTCCCGCTCTGCTTGATGGGAAACCGATAGAGGAAGGTTGTCCCAGGCTGAATACCGTTGAAGCTCACACCAGGCACCCCGTCCATGTGAGCGGGTAAAAGCAGTCCATGCCAGTGGATCGAGGAAATCTCTTTAAGTTGATTTGTCACACGCAGGGTCACCTCTTGGCCTTCCTTCAGACGGATCAGCGGGCCCGGGATCGTCCCGTTGATCGTCGTGGCAGTGCCCGTGTACCCGCTCAGCGCGAAGGACCGTTCGCTGATCACCAGGTCAATCAACTCACCACTGAGCGTCGGAGTGTCGGGACTTGGACGAGTAGCGGGTGGTGACGGATGACGCGCGCAGGAGGCAGGAGCGGTTGGAGCGCGGCCAGCAGCCCCAACGCTCCCGCCCGCTTCAACAGGAGACGTCTGGATATCCCCTCGTTATGCATCGCACAGGGTGGGTATTCAGAGAGTTGTCAAAGTGTCAACCTACGGAGCCGCAACGCGTTGGCGATCACGGAGACGGAACTGAACGTCATCGCCGCGCTCGCGATCATGGGACTGAGGAGAACTCCCGCGAACGGATAAAGAATTCCGGCGGCGATCGGCACACCCAGCGTATTGTAGACGAAGGCAAAGAAGAGATTTTGACGGATGTTCCGCATGGTGCCTCGGCTCAGACGGCGCGCCCGAGCGATCGCTCGCAGGTCGCCCTTCACGAGCGTAACCCCCGCGCTCTCCATCGCCACATCCGTTCCCGTTCCCATGGCGATCCCCACTTGGGCTTGCGCCAGAGCCGGTGCGTCATTGATCCCGTCGCCGGCCATGGCCACGACGTGCCCTTCGGCCTGGAATCGCTTGATAACCGCCGCCTTTTGCTCGGGCAAGACGTCGGCCTGCACTTCGTCGATGTTGAGCCGGCGCGCCACCGCCTCGGCGGTCGTCCGGTTATCACCGGTCAGCATGACGAGTCGCAGCCCTTCACGATGCAACAGATCGATGGCCTCCGGCGTGGTGGACTTGACCGGATCAGCCACGCCCAGCAACCCTGCCGGCTTGCCGTCAATCGCCGCGAACATGACCGTCTGGCCATCCTGTCTCAGCGGCTCAGCCTGGGCCAATAACTGCGTGGTCTCGACGTTCAATTCGTTAAGAAACGGCACCGTGCCCACGGCTACCATACGGCCCTCGACCGTTCCTGTGACTCCCTTCCCTGTGAGTGAACGAAAGTTCTCCGCCTTCGCCGGAACAATCCCCTTTTCTCGGGCACCGGAGACGATCGCCGCCGCTAAGGGATGCTCGCTGTTCTGTTCAAGACCGGCAATCAATCGGAGCAGCTCGGCCTCGGTCATATGGGGCAGGGGCGCCACTGTCTGTAGACGTGGTTTGCCTTCCGTCAACGTGCCTGTTTTGTCCACGACCAGGACGTCGACCTTCGCCAAGGTCTCCAGAGCCTCGGCGTTCCGGATGAGGACGCCGGTCGTCGCGCCGCGTCCGGTCCCGACCATGATCGACATGGGAGTCGCCAGGCCAAGGGCACAAGGACAGGCGATGATCAACACCGCGACGGCGTTGAGCAAGGCATAGGCCATCCGTGGCTCAGGACCATAGATCGCCCAGACCACAAAGGTCACTGCGGCAATAAGCATGACGATCGGTACAAAATAGGCAGCGACGACGTCAGCCAATCGCTGAATCGGCGCACGGGTACGCTGCGCCTCACTGACCATCCGCACGATCTGCGCAAGCAACGTCTCGCGCCCTACTCGCTCGGCTCGCATGACGAAGCTCCCCGTCCCATTGACGGTCGCTCCCACCACTTTCTGCCCTGGCTGCTTCTCAACCGGGATCGACTCACCGGTCACCATCGATTCATCGACGGCACTCGTTCCCTCCAACACCACACCATCCACGGGAATCTTCTCACCCGGCCGTACCCGTAACCGATCACCAACCTGCACCTGTTCCAACGGGATATCTTCTTCGCGCCCATCACTCCGGACAATACGGGCCGTTTTCGGCGCCAGTCCCAACAGCGCCTTGAGGGCGCTGCTCGTTCGGCTGCGCGCCCGCAGCTCCAGTACCTGGCCCAGTAAAACCAGGGCCACAATGGCGACGGCCGGTTCAAAGTAGACGGCCAGCTCGCCGCCATGGACTCGGAAGGAATCAGGGAATAGCCCGGGGGCGAATGTGGCGGCGACGCTGTACAGATACGCGGCACCGGTGCCAAGGCCGATGAGCGTGAACATGTTGAGATGGCGATTGACGATCGACGTCCAGGCCCGTTCAAATAGAGGCCAGCCGGCCCAGAGGACGACCGGGGTCGCGAGCAGGAACTGAAACCAGACCAACGCCCGCCCTGGGAAAAGTTGCTGTAGCGGTCGGTCCGGCATCATCTCGGAAATCATCAGCGCAAGAATGGGTGACCCGAGGATCACGCTCTGCCAGAACCGGCGAGTCATGTCGACGAGTTCCGGATTGACTTCCTCCGCCGTCACCGTGCGCGGCTCCAACGCCATCCCGCAAATGGGGCAATTACCTGGCTCGGCCTGTACGATCTCGGGATGCATCGGACAGGTATATTCAGTACGGGTGGTGGGCGCAGACACATCAGCCGGCTCTAACGCCATACCGCACTTAGGACAGGCTCCCGGGCCCTTTTGACTGACCTCGGGATCCATGGGACACACATAGGTGACGCTACTGTCAGCGGGGACCGGCATCGGTTTCTGCGCCCGTCGCTCAGGCGGGGTCAGGTAGTACTCGGGATCGGTACGGAACTTGTCGAGACACCGAGTGGCGCAGAAGTAATACGTCTTGCCCTGGTGAACGTGTTTGCCCGCCGCAGTAGCTGGTTGGACTGTCATGCCGCACACCGGATCGCGCTCGCCCTTCTCTGTTGCCTGCATCATCGGAAGCGGCTTGCGAGAAGGGGTTGTGACTAGATTCAGTGGCTTTTTATTGAGCGCCTTCTCTGGATCTGCCCGAAATCGCTCCAGGCAAGAAACAGAGCAGAAATAGTAGGTCCTGCCTTTGTAGTCATACTGACCCGCTGCTGTGGCTGGATCGACGGTCATTCCGCAAATGGGGTCGATCTCAGACTTCACGTGAGCGTGCGAATGGTCCCTCGTATCTTGACTAACTTCGCTCATGCGGTCATGTCCTGCATGCGGCTTCCCGCAACAGCCGCTCGATGATTCCTTAACCATGGTCCGACTCCTTTCATTGTATCCGGTATGGTGACCTATTGTCGCCTTCAGGATTACAGACGGAGCAGGTGCCCAAACATTACAGAAGTATGCTGGGTGTAATGAAACTCTTTAAAAGTGCTTAACAAACCAGGGAGAAAGTACTGGGAAGAAAAGATCTGTCAGCAGATCAAAGGCTATCCACATTTGCAGTCGAGGCAGCCATGTTGACTGCAGACCCCGCAGGCCTCTTCCAAAGAGGCCCGTAAGGATTGGCGAGCTCTATGCAGACGGACTGTGAGGTTGTTCCGCGATATGTTTAGCTCTTTCGCGACTTGTGCCGGCGATTCATCCCCGAGGTCGATGCGTTTGATGAGTTCTGCATAATT
>LVWS01000040.1 GCA_002083365.1 Nitrospira sp. SG-bin1
CCATCGTCCAGCTCTACAAGGCCCTCGGCGGCGGTTGGACTCCGCCGGATTCGGCTCCACAGATGCCGGTAGTGGCAGTGTCCCATGGGGAGAAGGGCTGATTGGGAAAGAAGAGATGTGCTCGGTTGGGCAGGCGATCCAACGAAAGGAAGAAGCCATGGTATGCCATCGATGTAGCGGCCTGATGGTCCGTGAGGAGTTTGGCGACTTTGGGTTCGGCTCAGGCGGGTATGAGCCAGTCGGTTGGCGCTGTATAAATTGTGGCGCCATCGTGGATCCGCTCATTGCGGCACACCAGCGATGTAGCCCTCTGCTCGCAGAGCGTTCGCACACGAAATAAGACAGGACGGCGTCGTCATGCCGGCGACGGCATCGTGATGTGAAGAATCGATGCATATGAACGGACGTGGGTCATTGCCCTGGGAGCAATAATTATGACTGAGAAAGCAAGACTGACGGAGATCGGACCCGATCACTACATGATTTCGATTTACGTGCCGGAGTTCAACCTCCGGTTCAATCACTTCCTGATCAAGGACGACGAGCCGCTGTTGTTCCACACGGGGATGAAACAGATGTTCCCACTTGTTCGGGATGCGGTGGTGCGCGTCATGAATCCGGCGACGTTGCGATGGATTTCGTTCAGCCATTTCGAAGCGGATGAATGTGGCGCCCTGAACGAATGGTTGGCGGTGGCTCCTCAAGCGGAACCGGTGTGCGGCCTGGTCGGGGCCCTCGTGAGCGTGAACGACTTCGCCGTCCGTCCCGCCCATGTGTTAGCGCACGACGAGATTTTAAAGACCGGCGCCTATCGTTTCCAGTTTCAGCAGACGCCACATGTGCCGCACAACTGGGAGGCGGGCCTCTTGTTCGAAGAGGTCACCCGTACCCTGCTCTGCTCGGATCTGTTCACGCATGAAGGAGACGTTGAACCGATGACCAAGACCGATGTCGTCGATCGGGCCAAGCAGGCGCTGCTCGCAGGCAAGAAGGGGCCTTTTGCCGATCCCTACCCTTACACCCCGTTGACCGAACCGATCCTGCATGGCTTGGCTCAGCTTCGTCCGGCGCGACTCGCGCTCATGCACGGATCGACGTTTATCGGTGACGGAGAAGGGGCGTTACGAGACTTGGCGTCGGTGATGCGTGAGGTACTGGGGAGCGAGCCATGAGAATGAGCAAATCGTGATCGATCCAGACCCTTATAAACCGTTTCGTCTGGCTCAAGGCTATCGAGCCGGAGACCTGTTGTTTATCTCCGGCCAAGCCGCGATCGACTCACAAGGACAGATTGTGGGGGTGGGTGATTTCGATGCGCAGGCCCAACAAGTCTTTGAAAACTTGGAACGAGTGCTGCGCGCCGGTGGTTCGAGTCTCAAGAACGTCATCAAGGTCACCATTTATTTGACGAATATGGATTATTTTGACCGGATCGTTGGGTTGCGCGGCCGTTGGTTTACGCCTCCCTATCCGGCGGACACCATCGTTGAAGTTCGATCGCTCTACTCCCGGGATGCGATGATCGAAATAGAGGCGGTGGCCGTCGCAGATGTCGTGGCGGAGCGAAGTTGAGAAGGGCACGGCCATGACGCCAGACCGCAACGTATGGATTGCTGACATGCAAATCATGACAAAGAGAATTCTTCTGCGCGACTTCGTGGAGGGCGATGTTCCCGCATTTCTCTCCTACCATGAAGACCCGCGCGCTCTTGCGTTCTACGGGCCACAGGAAAGGCAGCCGGCCTATGGGCGGGAGCTACTGGAATGTTTCACACGGTGGGCAGCCGAACACCCTCGGCGCAATTATCAGTTCGCCATCGTGCAACGTCGAGAACCTCGATCGCTTATCGGCTGTGGTGGTGTACGGACAGCGGAATCCGAGCAAGTTACGGGTATGCCCTGGCGGCTGCGTCAGCCATCCTCGATTTCGGGTTCGACGAATTACACTGCCGGAGCTCTACGGCAAAACCGCGAGCACCAATGAGCGAGTGATGCGGCTTGCACGGTGGTTGGAGCTGTTTGCGGAAGATCGGCCCACGCCTTATTGGATGGCATCTCGTGGTTGGCGATGTACTGAATGGCGGATCACAACAGTGGGAACTGACCCGACCTGCTTTGCGATCATTGTGCCGTTTACAAGACCTGTCACATAGATGAGGGTAGCCGATGAGCGACGTATTGCTTTCCTCCTTTCACTTTCTGCTGATCTTTATGCTGGTTGCCGTCCTGGCAGCGCAATACGTTCTCATCCGACCGGGAATGACCGCGTCCGGTCTCCGACTAGCCGCACACCTGGATCGAATCTATGGAATGAGCGCGGTCCTGCTGCTCGGCGTGGGGTTTACTCGGGTCTTCTGGGGTACGAAAGGTTCGCCATTCTATCTGTCGAATCCCCTCTTTTGGACCAAGATCGGACTCTTCATGATCGTGGCAATCCTCTCTATTCCGCCGACGCTACGACTGATTCAATGGAGCAAGCAGGTTCACGCAAGACCTGAATTTCTCCCGTCGGAAGAGCAGGTTCGCCGTCTTCAATGGTGGTTGCGTGCGGAAATGATCGTGGTCGTGCCCATTCCGTTTTTCGCGGCAGCCATGGCCCGCGGAATGGGGCTTTCATAAACCGGAGTTAGGTGAGCAAATCAGAATAGTTCGATCGGAGCATTGAAGGTCGATGTCGATTTGAGACCTCTTGATTCGACTAATGTCTAAAGACCAATGAAGAGCGGCAGGAGCTTAATCGTTCAGGGGTAGCCACCTTACTAGGGAGACGGCGATGGAAACGAAGCTGATGTGGACCGGTCGAATCATCTCAGGTCTGATCGCGCTCCTGTTGACGATGAGTGCGGTCATGAAGCTGATGGGCGGCGCCGAGGTTTCGGAAGGCATGGCACGCATGGGACTTCCTGAATCGCTGCGCCTACCGCTGGGGATTCTCGAATTCTCCTGTGTCGCGATCTACGTGATCCCCGCCACTTCCATCACAGGCGCGATTCTGCTGACGGGGTACGTCGGCGGGGCGATCGTCACGCACCTGCGGCTCGGTGAGCCGGTGTACATGCAAATCGTGCTCGGCCTCTCAATCTGGATCGGGCTTTACCTGCGTGAACAACGGCTCAAGGTGTTGATCCCGCTGAGAACTACCTGATCTGTCGATTAAACGATTCTTCTTTCGACTATGAGATGAGGAGACGGGGTGATGTTGCGAAAGTCACCAGAACTCAGACAAAAGGAGGCCGTCATGCGGTTTATGGTGATCGTGAAAGCCACAAAAGACTCGGAAGCGGGCATGATGCCGAGCGAGAAATTGTTGACGGAGATGGGCAAGTTCAATGAAGAGTTAGCCAACGCCGGCATCATGCTGGCCGGCGATGGGCTTCAACCAAGCTCGAAAGGCGCGCGACTAAAATTCTCAGGGAGCACACGCACGGTCGTCGATGGTCCGTTTCCCGAAACGAAAGAACTGATTGCCGGCTACTGGATCTGGCAATGCAAGTCGAAAGAGGAAGCCATCGAGTGGGCCAAGCGCTGTCCGAATCCTGCCGTCGACGGCAGAGAGGGCGAACTTGAAATTAGGCAAATCTTTGAAGCCCACGACTTCGGGGCAGAGTTTACACCCGAACTGAGGGCTCAAGAGGAACGAGTATGGGCACAAGCGGCAAAAAACGATCACTCTCGCTCTTAGCCCCACACTCTGCACCCAGCACTCAGCACTTGCAACCAGAGGAGGAAGCCATGCTGACGACCATTATGTTGATAACTGGTGCCGCGATTGCAGCATTGCTCGGTTATGCCGCGACCAAGCATGATGAAGATCATGGGGTTCTTCTGCGACCTGGTCGGTAAGGATTTCGAGGCGGGCCTGGCCAATCCCAAAACCGTGGTTGAAAAACGAGCATAGGGATTGGCTTCCATATGCAAAACGATCGTCGTCAACGCTATTTCTAATTCCAACTCCGAGCATAAAAGGGAACGAACATGAAAAACAAAGTCTGCTTTTTTGAGATTCCCGCTTCGGACGTCAACAAGGCCAAAGCCTTTTATGAAACCGTGTTCGATTGGAAGGTCAATCTTGAGGGCAACGACGGAGCGATGGCGCTCACCACCGCGGCGGACAAGGACTACAACCCAATCGAAGTAGGTGGCATCAACGGGGGATTCTACAAACGCAAATCCAAAGATGACCATCCGTCATTCGGCGTGGAGACGGAATCGATCGATCAGACGATCAGAGCAATCGAAAAGGCGGGTGGGAAAGTGGTGACCCCGAAACATGGCATGGGAGAGTGGGGATTTATGGCCGACGTTGCCGATCCGGAGGGGAACGTCATGGCACTGTGGGAAAAGCTGAAGAAGTAACCTACACCTCAGAAAGAGAGTGGCTTATGCGATATGTCGACGGATTTGTGTTGCCGGTACCGAAGAAAAACCTGAATGCCTATTTTGGGATGGCCAAGAAAGCCGGCAAGATTTGGCGGGAACATGGGGCACTCGAATACCGCGAGTGTGTCGGCGAAGATCTCAGGGTGAAGATGGGTCTGCCGTTTCCTCGGTTAGCCAAGCTCAAAGCCGGCGAGACGGTTGTGTTTTCATGGATCGTCTACAAGTCACGAGCCCACCGCGACCGCGTCAACGCCAAGGTGATGAAAGATCCTCGCATCAAAGGGATGTGTGATGAAAACTCGATGCCGTTTGACGTGAAACGCATGGCTTACGGTGGATTCGAGGTCGTGGTCGAGGCATAGGTTCTCACAACAAGAGTGGCGAGGCGACTACAAGAGCTTCATCATTTCACGTTGGCTATTTGGAGATGTGTCATGGCTGACATTATGCATCGCGTAGGCATCAAGGCTGGTCCCGACAACGTGTATTGGGCCCTCTCGACGATCGAGGGACTTGCCGCTTGGTGGACGGCGGACACGAGCGGCGTCGCCGATGTTGGGGAAACCATTTCCTTTCAGTTTCGCGACCCCAACGGAAAGATCATCGGTGTGTTCGACATGGAAGTGTTGAAACAAGAGCCATTCAAGAAGGTTCAATGGAAATGCGTCAAGGGACCCGAGGAATGGATTGGGACGGACATCAATTTCGATCTGAAGCATGAGAACGAGTTCACGATCGTGCTGTTCGCCCATCGCAAGTGGAAGGAGGCCAGCGAGTTTACTGCCCATTGCAGTACGAAGTGGGCCGTCTTTTTGATGAGCCTCAAGGAACTCATCGAAACCGGCAAGGGCAGGCCGGCTCCTCACGATATCAAAATTGACGATTGGAATTAATGTAATACGTATACTCGCGGACAAAAGGAGGCAATATGGTCAGCAAGATATTCGTCAATCTCCCCGTCAAGGATCTCGACAAATCGATGGACTTCTTTAAAACGATCGGCTTTTCATTCAACCCACAGTTTACGGACAAGACAGCGGCCTGCATGGTCATGAGCGACGACATCTACGCCATGCTACTCACCCACGACAAGGTGAAGGAATTTACGAAAAAACCGATCGCCGACGCGCATCAGACGACCGAGTTGCTCACGGCTCTGGCCGTCGAAAGCAAATCGAAAGTGAATGAGCTCGCTGACAAGGCGATCAAGGCCGGCGGGATAGAGGCTTATTCTCCCAAGGACTATGGTTTCATGTTCACACGGAGTTTTGAAGACCCGGACGGCCATATTTGGGAAGTGTTCTGGATGGACCCCGCAACGGTGCAGAAGGGATAGAGCGCTGCCATAGCGGCGACTGAACGCGACAGTCGGAACACTTTTGCTGCTTCACGTAAACCCCGGTCGCCTAAATCGCGATCGACTGGAACTCGGCTTTAGATAGTGGATCAGCAGCCGCCCGCAGTCTCCTAGAGGATTCCCGAGCTGTACGGCCGGAAAATCATTGTTTGACTGTGGGAGAAAGCGATGCCCGTGCAGATCAATCCTATATTTCAGTTATTGCGGCAAGTTGCCTCACGTATTGCAGTTGTCCACCGGAAACGAGAGTGTGAGCGTGATGGGTCCTTGTGTGAAAACGATGTGTTCGAACATGACTCTGCTTGTAAGAGCATACTTCTTCCGATCTTGTTCCTTGGTTCCATGCTGTTCCCTCAGCCATCTGGAGGAACTGCGGCCGAAAGCGTAGGGCTTCCCCCCGAACGATCGGGCCACATTCTTGTTCAGGATGCCTCCACTGATTCGCATCAGCACTCTGGGGAAGTAACGAATCAGCACAACGTCGGTGGACGCCCCTATTCCTTATTCATGCATCACACTGCCGGCTATTTTGTATTCGTCATCGGCATCCTGATGGCCATGGGCCGAGCGACACATTCCCGACAATCTTTTCTGCAATACGCCATCGGCATGACGTGGACGCTGTTCGGTCTGTTCATCTTCGTTCGAGCGGACCCTGACGGTTGGCCGATGGGATCGAGTTTCTGGGAAAGTTGGACCATGCCGACCTCTGTCGAATGGCTGCAACATAAATTGTTGTCGCTCATTCCCCTATTGCTGGCGCTGCACGCTTTTCGTGGTCGGCACATGATGGGGCAGAACAATGCGGCATCTTATGTTGCGGGTGGATTGGCCATCATCGGCGCAGTCGGGCTGCTCAGTCATCAACATCTCGACCATCCAGGTTTGGATGTCGTAAACGTGCAGCATCGTTTTTTTGCGGGCACTTGTCTGTTGATCGCCCTGAGTCTTTTTAAGGAGGCGAGGGGTCGATGGGTTGGAACCAACAAACGGCTCATTTTCCCCACGCTGCTCATCCTTCTTTCTCTACAGCTCGTCTGGTACACCGAATGAGAAGATTGAAAATGGAAATGTTCAGAGCCCGGTGGACGACCGATTGGCCATTAAAGTTCCGTGAGCATCACGAGACAGTGCTGACAATTCTCCCCCCGTGATGTCGATTCCAGCATGGCTTGAACGACTAACCGACAGAACGCTGTTCTAGGGTAACGGGGAAAGATCATGGACCTATGATCACAAGCCATCACAAGGAGAACAATCATGTCGGCACATACCATCCAACTTCACCGCGTGCTTCGGGCCACACCGGAGAGGATTTACCGCGCTTTCCTTGATGCGGACGCGATGGCCAAATGGCTTCCACCGAACGGATTTACCGGCAAGGTCCATCAGTTGGACGCCAAAGTCGGCGGCACATACAAAATGTCGTTTACCAATTTCACCACCGGCACAAGTCACTCGTTCGGCGGCGAGTATCTCGAGCTGGTGCCGCACGAGCGCATCCGTTATACGGACAAGTTCGACGATCCCAATTTGCCGGGCGTGATGCACACGACCATCGCCTTGAACAAGCTGTCCTGCGGGACCGAACTGAACATCACGCAGGAAGGCGTACCAGCACTTATTCCGGCAGAAGCATGCCACCTGGGATGGCAGGAATCGCTCACCTTGCTGGCGAAACTTGTGGAGGTTGAAGTTCCTGATCAGCAGTGAACGTCCGGCTGATTGGCGGGATGCACACGGAGATCGGACTACGAGCATTACCTGCCGCGCATAGAAACTGAAGGTTACATGTACCATGATCAACAAACTGTGTGGAGCCCACATCAGTTGGATTGCCGTGATGATTACACTGGCCCTAGCCGCCGGCGTCGCTGGATGGGTGAACCGAGACGACGTCGCAGTGTTACTCGCACCTTCCAAGAAGGCAACCAGCGTACGAAGTCTTGCAGCCCTCCACGCCGACGACCTTTTCTGGCACACCTTCCACAGCGGCGCATACGACGAGATCCCACGTGTATTGGAGGTCTTGACAGCGGCGTACTTGCAAACGCCGACCGATGCCGTGACGGCTGCCCATATCGCCTGGCTTCATAACTGGCGCGTAGCCGAACGCGCACGGTTATCGACCATCCCGGCCACGATCACCGACCATACGGTTCTGGCACGGCGATACTTCGAGGAGGCCGTCAATCTCGATCCGTCGGACCCTCGAACACAAGGATTCCTCGCCGGCCATACGGTGACCGAAGGAACCCTGCACAAAGACGAACGTCTCCTCCGGCGTGGGTACTTTATGCTGCTCGATGCCATCGAGGCATGGCCCGAGTTTAACCTGTTCACCGCCGGCTACGTGATGAGCCGCTTGCCGGCTGACTCGCCACATTTCAAAGAAGGACTCGAATGGCAATGGCGCAACCTTGATGTCTGCGTGCAGGAGCGTGTTGATCGTACCAAGCCGGACTACGCGAAATACATGCCGCTCGAAACTACAGAAGGCACAAAGCGGGTCTGCTGGAACTCCCGGATCGCGCCTCACAATCTCGAAGGTTTCTTCTTGAACATGGGGGACATGCTGGTCAAGTCGGGTGACTGGCAGACAGCCCAAAAGATCTATGCCAATGCGAAGCATTCACGGGATTATGCGACCTGGAAGTTCGCGGGCGTGTTGGAATCGCGCATCGAACAGGCCCAGGAGAATGTCGCGGTGTTTAACGGAGCACTAGGAACACCGGTTCGACCGATGATGATCAATTCGACCTTTGCCTGTACCGGGTGTCATCAGCAGTAGTCCTTTACAGCTCTCAGTGGTTCCCACATCCGGATAGCCCTTCGCCTGCTGACCTGCTCCTATAGACTGTCGACGCGCATGAGAACCTGGGGGATGTCCCAGTTCATACGGGTTCCTCGCTACTCTACGGTAGGGCCTCATGATGGATGATGGAGTGCCAACAACCATGAGCAAGCGGAGGTGACTTATGGCCATGCCCATTCTGAGCGATCGCATCCGAACGACGCTGGAACAATTGGGTACTGAATGCCCACTGGAGGAGGTCGTGGATCTCTGTCCTGAAGTCACCTGGAATCAGGTATTCCTGGCCATCGATCACTTGAGCCGTACAGGACAGGTTCGTGTGAGATTGGATACCAACAGAACCTACTGGGTCCAGACCCATCACCGTGAGACGGCGGACTGTTTACCTCACGCTGAAGTTCCTACATTCAATCATAAGTTGAGCACTTCCTAGACCCGCCGTAAGAGAGGCGGC
>LVWS01000041.1 GCA_002083365.1 Nitrospira sp. SG-bin1
CACGGCGCTTCGCCGTCCACCGCTCAATGGGTTCGGTTATATCTGTTGCCATCTCGCCACCTCCTCGGTCCGCTCAAGACCATGTCGTGAAGGTGGTCTCCATTGCAAGGGGAGCAGGATAGTCCGTCGCATTGTAGGCTCTGCGCCCTTGAAAGGAAGTCCATGGAGAATAATTTCAGAACTAGGGGTCTTTCTAATCTCACAGGAGTCGGATGTGCTGTACAGTGACAATCAAGAACGACAATGGAAATATTGTGAACACATAGCGGAAACGTTATGAGCCGCAATATAAAAATTGTCGATTCCCAGGAAGCTCCGCTTTCGAAAGAAAGCGGAGCTTTTTTATGCTCGGCGAAATCCCTCGTCACAAATCATGAACGAACGTGATCAAGGTCTTTGGTACAAGAACGCCGTCCTGTACGGTCTCGATGTGGCGACGTTTCAAGATTCCAACGGAGACGGGATCGGTGATTTCCCCGGTTTGATCGATCGATTGGATTATTTGACCGATCTTGGCGTGACGTGCGTTTGGCTGTTGCCCTTTTTCCCCTCTCCGAATCGCGACAACGGATATGACGTCACCGACTATTTGGGCGTGGATCCGCGGCTCGGCACCTTCGATGAGTTTCACAGGTTCGTGCGCAAGGCCGGAGAACGGGGGATCCGCGTATTGATCGACCTCGTCATGGACCATACGTCCAATGAACATCCTTGGTTCCGGGCCGCCCGCCAAGATCCGGCCTCGCGGTATCGACGCTATTACACATGGACGGACAGCCCCCCGCCACATGAGCCGGAGAAAGGCAACATCTTTCCCGACCAAGAATCATCGGTGTGGACCTTCGATGAGGTCGCCGGTCAATATTATTACCATCGCTTCTATCATTTTGAGCCGGATCTCGACGTGATGCATCCCGAGGTACGGGAGGAAATCAAACGGGTCATCGATTTTTGGCTCTCTTTCGGCGTCTCCGGATTTCGAGTGGACGCCGTGTCTCACATGATCGAATCTCCGATTCCCGTCGCCGATCCTGCCTTGGTGCACGATCCTCATCAGGTGTTGCGCGACCTACGGTCGTTCGCCTCGTCCCGCAGAACGGATGTGGCGCTGCTCGGAGAAGCCGATGTGAAGTTGGAGGAGCTGAGAGCTTTTTTCGGGGAAGGTTCCGAATTGCATTTGCTGTACAATTTTTTCTTGGACAATTTATTGTTTCTCTCGCTCGCGACCGGCCGTGCCGAACCGATCGAGCGGGCGCTTCGTCTGTTGCCCTCCATTCCCCACGAATGCCAATGGATCAATTTCTTACGTAATCTCGATGAGCTGGACCTCGAACGGCTGACCGAGGATGAGCGCGAACAGGTCTATGTCGCCTTCGCACCGGATCCGGAGATGCGAATCTTCGGCCGAGGCATCCGCAGACGGCTCGCACCGATGCTGGGCGACCCCCGCAAAGTTCGTATGGCATTGAGTCTTCTCTTCTCATTGCCCGGCACGCCGATGTTGATCTACGGGGATGAGATCGGCATGGGTGAAAACCTGTCGTTGGACGGTCGCAATGCGGTACGTACGCCCATGCAATGGTCCTCGGCACGCCATGCGGGTTTTTCCACCGCAGCGGCGCAGGTTTTGACGGTGCCCGTCGTAACCAAAGGGCAGTTCAGTTATCGACGCATCAATGTCGATAGGCAGGTCGTCGAGCAGGACTCGACCTTGAATATCGCAAAGCGGCTCATCCGGCTGAGACGCCAATGTCCGGAATGGGGATGGGGAATGTGCCGGGTACTGGCCACCGGAGAACCAGGTATCTTTGCCCATTCTTGCGAATGGAAGGGACAGCGTCTGATCGCTGTTCATAACTTGGCCGAGAAAGCCGCCTCGGTCCGCCTGGACCGGGAACCGGAAACGACCTTAACTCCGCTACTGCCGAACGATTGTCGATCACATGGTGACTCGCACCGACTTGAGATCCCTTCATACGGATATGGTTGGTACCGAGTCGAGAAAACCTATCATTAAAATGGCGGATCATTGATTCAGTAACGCTACATGAGCCAGGCTTGTCTCACCGTTCAGTGGTGGCAACGAGGAATCATCTATCACATCTATCCCCGTTCCTTCGCCGACAGCAACGGCGACGGGATCGGCGACTTGCCCGGCGTCATCTCCAAACTTGAATACCTCCACTGGCTCGGAATCGACGCCGTATGGATATCGCCGATCTATCCCTCGCCGATGGCGGACTTCGGCTATGACATTTCCGATCACCGAGCCATCCATCGGATCTTCGGAACCATGGATGATTTTGACCGGCTGCTGGCGTCCGCCCATCGTCTTGGCATCAGAGTGATCCTGGACCTCGTACCCAACCATACATCGTCACAACATCCCTGGTTTCTCGAATCGCGCTCCTCCCGGAACAATCCCAAAAGGGGCTGGTACATCTGGAAAGATCCTGCATCGGACGGAGGCCCTCCCAATAATTGGCTCAGCACGTTCGGCGGCAGCGCCTGGGAGTTCGATGCAGGCACGTGTCAGTACTATTATCACGCATACCTCGCACAGCAGCCGGATCTCAATTGGCGCAATCCCGACGTCCGACAGGCCATGCACGAGGTCATGCGGTTTTGGTTGGACAGAGGCGTCGACGGGTTCCGTGTCGATGTGATCTGGCATCTCATCAAAGACGATCAGTTCCGCGCCAACCCGCCGAATCCGCACTATCGAGCAGGCGACTGGCCCTATCGCCGTTTGCTCGCCACCTATACCACCGACCGACCTGAAGTGCATCACATCATCGCGGGAATGCGGTCTGTGATGGACGAATATCCGGACCGACTCATGATCGGGGAAATTTACCTTCCGGTGGAGCGCCTTATCACCTATTACGGCACCGGAGGCGACGGCTGTCATCTGCCGTTCAACTTCCAGCTCATTGAGGAACCTTGGCATGCCGCTGCCGTCGCAGCCGCGGTGCAAACCTACGAGGCCGCGCTGCCGGCTCATGGCTGGCCGAACTGGGTGTTGAGCAATCACGACAAATCGCGCATCGCCAGCCGCGTCGGACTGCCTCAGGCGCGCATTGCAGCGATGCTCTTGCTGACGTTGCGGGGGACTCCGACCATTTATTATGGCGATGAAATCGGCATGGCGGACGTCCCGATTCCACCGCATCTCATTCAAGATCCTTGGGAGAAAAACGTCTCTGGTATTGGTCTCGGTCGTGATCCGGTTCGAACGCCGATGCAATGGGATACCTCACCACATGCCGGTTTTACGGCGGGCACACCATGGCTACCCGTTGATCAGGCCGCCGCAACCGTGAATGTTGAGGTGGAGCGCCAGGACCCTCAATCCATGTTGGTCCTATATCGTGAATTAATTCGCCTGCGCAATGCCGAAGAAACGTTGGTTCTCGGGTCGTACCGACTCCTGTCGGTCACGGACGAGGTGATGCTCTACCAGCGGGAACTCGACACACGTCGTCTGCTGATCGGCTTGAATTTTTCTGCTCGGCCTCGGCTGGCTCCCGTTCAGGCTCGCGGCACGATACTGCTCTCGACCGGCATGGATCGTGGGAGCGAGGGATTGGATGGTGAGTTAAGACTGCGCGGCAACGAGGGCATCGTAGCCGCTCTTGAATAAGACCGTCAGGTGATATGGCTTCGTCGTAATTATGACGGGCAATGAAAACGTTGTGAGCACATAGCAATTATGAGATGCAGTGTCAGGATTGCAAATCCTAAGGACCTCCGCCGCAAGGGCGGCCCCGACAGAAAGAACTGTCGGGGCCGGCTTCAAACAGGGCACGTTCCAGTGAGTGCTCCACACGGATCCCGGCTCGGGCACACCTAGAAGCACCTAGAAGTGGACGGCCAATCCGCCCACGAAATGACTGGCCTTGTAGTTACCCTCGACTCCGGCCGTGGTCCCTTGGAGCTGGGGGAAATCAAACCCGGCATAGTTGAACTTGTACTCGCCGAAGATCGACACGTTTCGATGCACGAAATATTTCATGCCAGCCAGCGCATTCAGGCCGACTTCCAAGTTGTCCGTGCTGCGCCCGAATTGATTGGATGTCTCGGCAAAGAATATGGCCGGACCGGCTCCGGCATACACTTGGAACGGACATTTCGCGTTGTCATCCGCGGTCGAGTGATCTTCATAATAGTGCGTGCGACCCTCTCTGGAGGAGGTCCCCTGGCGGGTACGATCGTACTCGCGATCATTCCGATTACGGTCCGGACAGGCGAGCCTTGTTCTGGCAATCACATTGAACGCGAGGGTGGTCACACGCAGGTTCGATCCGGGGAAGGCGGCGTTTTGCTCTAAATGCGGCGTGGTATTGAACCCTTCCATTTCAAGACCCAGCCAGCTCAGTCGCCCCGGATGGAAGTAGCCGATTTTCGCTCCGTAGATCACCGAATTGGCCAGATCGAAGCTCCCGAACTCCTGTCCTCCGAGCGTTCCTCTTCCGTCGATGCTCGAAAAACTGTGTCCCAACGTGAACCCGCCGAATCCGCCCAGATAGACTTCCCCCGATCGCCTATGCTCCACGACACGTTCTTCGACCACCACGCGATCACGCGGGACGCGTTCATCGGCTACGGTACGATCACGCGGCATGGTCCGCCCCGTGTCGGGATCCACCGTCGTCTGGGCATACGACATCGTGACACCGGCCAATAGGCCAAGGACCCCTGGCACGATCATGTGTCTCAGTTTCATAAGGACAAACCTCCCGTTAAAAGTTTCGACATATGCGGGAGGGCTGCAAAATACGAGCCTTCTACCGACATCCGGCATCTGATCGATGGTTGCACGATCGAGCCGTCACGTTTCAGAAGAAATACTGAGGATTCGTATCGGTATTGATTACGACCTGCCCGCGTGCTCTCACGCATCGTGAAAGTCCGGATGCGAACGAACGGACAGACTGTCCGGCATCGCGCAAAACATCCGCAATATCGTGCTCAGAACACGAATCAAAAGAGGCCTCAGTGAAGGGAGCTAGGGGTTATTCCGGCTCGGTCAAGACGAGACGATGAGCGATACCACACCCATTGCGTGCGCTCAGGCCGTTTTACGCCGAAATCCGTCCGAGCGTCGTTCACGGCGATGCGCTGAAGCAGACCGTTGCTTGGACTTGTCTTGTACGCTTCGTTTGAGCAACGCCATCAGGTCGACCACGTCTCCTCGGCTCGGCTTCTCCTCGACCTCGGGGATTTCCGTGCTGACGACCTCGGTTTCTCCGGCCTTGATTCGTTTGTCGATCAGCTTGAGCAGATCCTCATGATAGGTATCGTGATAGTCTTCAGGCTTCCAGTCGCCCGTCATTTCTTCGACCAGCTTGACGGCCATCTCTGATTCACGGGACGTCACTCCGACGGCTTTCACATTCTTCGGCGGAAGCTCCAGTTCGTCGGCGGCCCTGACCTCATTGGCATATCGGAGTGTGTTCATGACGATCATGTCGTCCATCGGAATCAGTGCGGCCACATACTGGCGCGTGCGGATCACGACGTTCGCGATGCCGACCTTGTGGGTCTGCCGCAGGGTCTCCCGCAACAGCGCATAACCTTTTTCACCTCGCCGGTCCGGAGCCAAGTAATAGGGTGTTTCAAAATACATCGGCGCGATCCGGTTTTCTTCCACGAAACGGAGAATGTCGATCGTCTGCGTGGCCTCGACGTTGGCGCGTCGGAAATCTTCCTCGGTGAGGACGACGTAGCGTCCTTTCTCATACTCGTATCCTTTGACGATCTGGTCCCAGGGCACGTCTTCTCCGGTCTCCTTGTTGTATCGTTTGAATCCGACGGGCTTCATGTCACGGCGGTCCAGCATGGTCAGATCGAAACTGTTTCGCTTCTCGGCCGAATAGAGTCCGACGGGGATATGGACGAGGCCGAAACTGATGGCACCTTTCCACAGAGTACGCGGCATGGCATCCTCTTCGGTCTTACCTGTCCATCGGTGTGGCCTCAGGCCGCGGCGAAGAACGGGCGGGCGCTCGACGTTTCCGCAACGGCCCTTGATGTGGGGAACGAGGCGATGTTATCGGCGGGATCCACGCGGGTGAGACGTCATGGACTTCAGGATCGTCGGCACGATTTCTTTGGCCATATCCCGCGTGAATTCGCGAAGAGCGTACACGATCGCCTCTTTGGAACGCTGCAACTCCGTCTGAACATTGCCTTTCACGTCGCCCCATAAATCGGACACGAAGTTTGAGCGGTCTTTGCCGGCCTCCCGATGCGGTCCCGGGAAATAGGGATAGACGCCGGGCTCCGTTTCTCGAGCTTCCTTCTTTTCCTCCGAAGGCATGACCGACGCTCCCCGGGCCTGAGGGGGATAATAGGGATACACTTTCTGGCGGCGATAGTTCTTCCCCAACATGCCGACGACATAACCGAACAGCACCATGCCGCCCAGCGCGGCCCAAGGCCTCACGTTCATCTGCCGAACGGGATTCAGCACCCGAGCGGATCGATCGATCAATTCCTTTCCCGTCTCTCCCATGTTGGAGGTGAGCCCGGACCATGTCGACTTCGCGTTCTCCCATTCATATCGGGCCTTTTCGTCCAGCAACTGAATCTTTCGGCCGATCTCGAGTCGGGTTTCGAGAATATCCTTTATGTCTTGCTCGACAATACTTGCTCTTTGATCCATTGTGCGTTTTCCTTCATTGAATGCAGAGTTCGGTGCGGCATGAGGTCGAAGCTCTGCAACGAGTTTTTACCCTTGATCACCAGTGCAAACCCCACGGCCAGGAGCACGAGACCGACCAGCCCGTACGAAGCCCACAGGGGAAGACCGGCGAATTCATGAAGCATCTGCACCAACATGAGCAGGGCGAACAGGCCTCCGAGGGCCGTGAACGCGATCCCGGCTCCCACCGCGACGGCCCCTTGGCGTATCTTGACGGTCTCCGCAAAGAACTCGTCCCGCATGAGTCGAAGCTCTTGCCGAAACAATGTCCGCACATCCCCGATCAATCCGCCGAGGAGACCGATGATGCCGTTCCTCGACGTGTGCGCGGCCTGTCCATGCGTGTCTTCTTGAATCGTCACGGCAACCTCCGACGTCGAGATGCAAGATAGCCCAGTCCCGCTCCCATCGTAAGCACAACCCAGGGATACCGTTGCATGATCGCTTCCGCACGGTTGATAAGATACTTTCCTCTCCTCATCGTCGATTCGCTTTCATGCGTGACATGATCCGGAAAGTACAGATGCATGTCGTCCTCCGTTCGTCCTCGTCGCCGACCTCTTTCTCCGCCACATGATGTGTTCTTCGGCTAGATCCTATCAGGCTGCCTCGAACGAGCCACTCGGCAACGCCCTAGATTTTGCTCCGCGATCATCGTCACAAGGGGTGTGAATCTGCGACACAAAGCCCCACCGGACAGGCGGCAAAGACGTCCGAACCTCGTACCCTATACCGTTCTCCCAAACGATCGGGAACGATCGAACGTCCGGTGAGAACGTCCTGAAACCGTCGGGTCCCCCACTCCGACGGTATCGTGATCCATGTCTCATCCCACGGCGACACCGTCGTTTCCGCCAGTCGTACGGCGATCAGCCTCGGCACAGCCGCCATGACCATCTGCGACTCGTGAAGGCGAGCAAAGGCAAGAAGGTGATTCGCTTCAGGCCCCTCCGTCTCGAGCGGGACGTATCTGCCCTGTTCAAAGACGTCCGCATGCCTTCGGCGACAGTGAAGACCTGCCACAATGAGGTACAGCTTGATGCGGCCGTCCTCGGGATGACTTTGGAGGTCTCGAACGGCGTCGGTCCGCTCCGGCCGCGCAAGTATGTCCTTGAGTTCCTGGAGGAGAGCGAATCGATGCCCGTAATCGACGGGACGCCGATTGTCGGGGTCCACGAGGTTCCAATCCCACAGTTCCGACCCTTGATAAAAATCGGGAGTCCCCGGCGCCGTGATCTTGACGAGCGTCTGTGCCAGGGAATTGATGAGTCCGGCCCGGGCGATCCGCTTCTGGAAGGGCAAGAAGTCGTCGAGAAATTTGTTGGTGCGGCTGCCGTCGAGGATCGCCTGAACGAAGCGCCGCACGCCCTCGTCGTACTCACGATTCGGGTTGATCCAGCTGGTATGGACCTTGGCCTCGTGTACGGCCTTCTCCATGTATTGCCGGATGCGGGCACACAAGGTATCGCGTTCCTCCGGACGCAGATCACCCGGCGGCCAGGCCCCCAGGAGCGTTTGATAGAGCAGATACTCATCGTTGGCGTCCGGGATGTCGTCGTTGTCCTGCCTCGCACGATATCTGGCATTCAACTTCCGCCACCTGGTCACCCGTGCCTTCCATTCATCGGGGATCTCGGACAGGACATTCAATCGGGCACGCGCATCTTCCCCCCGCTTGGTATCGTGCGTCGCGGTGGCCGACAACCCCTTGGGCCATCGAGCCAGCCGGTCGACCATACGGCGATGGAACACCTCCGGAGCGATCCCGAATTGTTGCGGGTCTCCTCCGACTTCATTGAGAGACAAGAGCCGGTTATACCGATAAAACAGGGTATCTTCGATGCCCTTGGCCGTCACCGGACTCGTGGTCTGCTGGAACTTCATGACGAAGCGTTCATACTCTTCGGTTTTGACGACTGCGTGGCGATGTTCCTTCAACAGAAGCCCCCGAATAAAGTCGAACACCTCGCCGCCGATTGTAGGATTGCGCCGTTTGGCTTGGGCCACCGCCCTATGGATGTACGCACGGTCTCGCTCACTGACCGGCTCCGCTCCCACCGTCACATAGGTCCGGTACACGGGGAAACAGGCGATGATTTCCCGGATGGCATTGGTCAGACTGTTGAGCGTGAAGTCTCTCGATCGCCGATCCCGCTCGGACAGGAGATTGAGCTGATGGCCGAGCACGTTGATCTCGCTCGCCATGGAGGCCCGCATGATCAGCTGTTTTGCGCCGTACGCCACATCGGCGTACGACTGAGTGCGCCCGGTTATGCGCCGATAGAGATCGCTGAAGGCTCGTTCCCGGGTGGGATCCACGAACAATCCGTTGACCATATTGAGAAACTCATATCCCGTGGTGCCGTCGATCGGCCAGGATTCCGGCAACGATTCATCCCACCCGAGTATTTTTTCGACGACGACGAACAACGGCCGCTCTCCCGACGAGTGACCGCTCAACTCGATCCCGGCCCGGCTCTGCAATTGTCGAAGATACGCGGCGGGATCGTAGAGCCCGTCGACATGGTCGATACGGACTCCCGCCGCCGCGCCGTCTCGAAGGAGCTGAAACACGACGGCATGCGTCGCCTCGAACACGGAACCTTCTTCTACGCGGATCGCGGCGAGATCGTTGATGTCGAAAAATCGACGGTAGTTGATCTCTTCCGAGGCGACCTTCCATGAGGCCAATCGATAGGCCTGTTGGTCGAGCAATGCGTCCAGCAGATCGAAACTGCGCGGGTCTCCCACGCTCCCATTGAAAAGACGGATATTGTCATGAACGAATGCCGCGATACGTTGATGGCCCGCCATGAGGGCGGCGATGCGTCTCCGGATGACCTCTTTCTCTCGTTCCCGTTCCTCGCGCTCATCCGGCGTGCTGTCCTCGCGATCGGGAAGATGGCGAATGGCGGTCAGAATGCTCTGCAATTCCATGAGTCCGTCGCTTTCGGCCTGCGCCGCCTCGTCGGACAACAACGTGTCGAGCCGATGCGACAAGAGCGTGCTCCACGATGTTGGAGCGAGCGGCAGCCGGTGGTCTCCACAGCGGATGACAAAGCGGTCTTCTTCGTAGGCGACCGCGATCTCTTGTCGTTCAAGCACGACCCCGTAGTGATCCGATAGGATCGGAAGCAGGACCTTGTTGTGCAATTCCCGCTTGAGGGGATGCCAATCGATATCGAACGCTCCCGCATAACGGGACGACGGTCCGTTTTCCAGCACGTCATACCACCATTGATTCAAGGCTTTGGCGATTCCCATGTGATTGGGAACGACGTCGAGAATCAGCCCCATGCCGCAATCGTTCAAACTTTTGGACCAGGCTCTGAATTCCTCTTCCGTCCCGAGTTCAGGATTGAGACGCGACGGGTCGATGACATCATAGCCGTGCAGGCTCCCGGGCATGGCGGCAAGGATGGACGAACTGTAACAATGGGTGATCCCGAGATCGTGGAGATAGGCGGTAAGGGCACGCGCCCGGCGAAATCCGAAGTCGGCATGGAGTTGAAGCCGATACGTGGCCAGCAAGCGACGGCCGGACATCACGACTCCATTGGCTCAGGAAACAGGTTCCATGAAATTCATCGGCACTTTGGCGTCGCGCGGAATGACGACCAGGCCGGTCGGCGTGAGATGGCATCCGGGAAGTTGAGGCGAGTCCTGAAAACCGATATCGCTGTCGGCGGGGATACTGCTGAATCGGTCCGCGATCACGCGGTGCAATCGTGCGTGCGCCCCGATGTGCACACCGTCCATGATGACGCACTCTTCGAGGCGGGCGCCCGACTCGATCCGAACCCCGCGGCCGATCACGGAAGACCGAATGTCCGCATCCACGATATGGCTTCCTTGGCCGATCATGGAGTTGTCCGCATAGCTCCGAACCATCGAAGCCATGGGACCGTCATATACGCCCGCGGCGATCGGCCACTGTCCGTTTCGCAGGTCAAGCGGCGGCTTCTCTCCCAACAGATCCATATTGCTCTGCCAATAGGCGTCCAGCGTGCCGACATCGCGCCAGTACCCCCGCTCTTCATGCGGACGCAGACCCGGCACGTCGTTGCGCAGGAAATCATACGCGTAGACCTTCCGGCCTTGGATGAGATCGGGAATGACATTGCGGCCGAAATCGTGACTGCCTGGACGGGCGGCATCCCGCTCCAAGGTGCGCAATAATACGGAAGTATCGAAGATATAGTTCCCCATGGAAGAAAGCGCCAAATGGGGATGTCCCGGCATGGCGCGGGGCGTTTTGGGTTTTTCCTCGAATCCGACCAGTCGGTCCGTATGATCGATCTCAAGAATGCCGAATTGAGACGACTGCTCGATCGGCACGGGCAACGCCGCCACCGTGGCTTCGGCCCCGCATTCACGATGGAATTGAATCATCTGCGACACATCCATTCGAAAAATATGGTCCGCCCCGAATACGGCCACGACGTCGGGACGGAAATCGACGATAAGATTCAGGTTGTGATAGACCGCGTCGGCCGTCCCCTCATACCACCCGCCTCGCGCGCGCATTTGAGGTGGAACGACGGTAATGAACTGGTCTTTCAGGCGTCCCGCGGTGCTCCATGATTCCCGCACATGCTCGATCAACGATTGGGAGCGATATTGCACCAGCACATAGTTGGCCGAGATGCCCGAATTGAGCATGTTGCTCAGAACAAAATCGATGATTCGATATTTCCCTCCGAACGGCACGGCCGGTTTGCTGCGCACGGCCGTCAGCGGCATGAGCCGTTCGCCTTTTCCTCCCGCCATGATCATCGCCAGAACCCGGACAGGCCTCATGACGGCGTCATCCTATCGACCGTGAGTTCGAAGAGGCACTCGTAAATACCCGAGGTGAATGTTCGCCACATCGGCCCAATTTTTTGACGATGCCTAGAGCGCCAAGGTCTCTCGGATCAATCGCACGATCGTATCCGGACTGCGGGCGGTATCGACGGTCAGCGTGTCGTCGAGAGGTTCTTCCAACGTTTTCAACTGGCTTTGAAGCAACGCCGGGTTCATGAAGTGACCGCGGCGTCCTTTGAGTCGCTCTTCCAGCACACGCGCTTCGGTCCGCAAATACACGAACAGGACCTCCGGCCCCACACGCAAATACCGACGGTATGCACGTTTGAGTGCCGAACAGGCCAGCACGGCGTTTCGGCGTTGCGACAGAATGTCCTCAATCGTGTCGCGGAGACGAGAGAGCCAGGGCCAGCGGTCTTCATCGTTCAAGGGAACGCCTCGGTTCAACTTGGCGAGGTTCGCCTCTTCGTGAAAATCATCCGCGTCGATGAACCTCCATCCCAGCGCCTTCGCCAACGCGCTTCCCACACGTGTTTTACCCGTGCCGGTCACTCCGAACACGATGATCACCATCGCCGAGACTCCTGTATCCATCACCCTAGGGAGTGTTCGTCGATCAAACGAACTAGGCTGAAGCCTAGTCCACTTTCAGAATGACTGACAGCTATGGGTGAACGAAACGGATGCCGCTCGGCGCATCGCCGACGAGCAGGAGTGCCCGACCGAAGATCCATCCCTATCCGAAGTAAGCCATGAATGTCGCTGAACTGTAAGTGGAACACGTCCATCACGAAGTCTCGACGGTGACTGGTCCATCCCGTGGGACTAGGGGCTTCCCGAGGCGTAATCCACGGTCAAAATCCATAGAGTGAATCGGCTTTTTATCAACCGCCCCACCACTCAGTACGGAGGCCGCCATGCTCGACCGTAGCCCTCTGTTTGAACGACTACATCAGGCCACCCGCCTGGCTCATAGACGCCTTGAACGTCGGATGGCTCTGTGTTGCCCGCACTTCGACCTCTACGATTATCGACGGTTGCTCCAAGACTTTTTGGGATTCTATAAACCGCTGGAACGTAAGCTCATCGTCCTCGCGGGCCCCCTCCTTCCTTCACGTTATCTTCTGCAGCGCTGCAAGGTTCCACATTTGGAGCAAGACCTGTTGTCGCTCGGTATGACCGAGGCTGATTTGGCAAGGCTGCCGCTTTGTGGGCGCCTCCCTGCGGCTCCTTCTCTTCCGCAGGCGTTCGGCGTGTTGTATGCCATCGACGATCCCCCTGTGGAAGGACTGATCGCCGGCATGCACGCACTCGAAAAGCTCGGCATCGATCCGTCGCGAGGCGCATCATTCTTCTCTCGCAGTCGTGAACCTATGGACGAGTATGGGGAGGAATTCAAGCACGCGATGACGTCGGCAGTGGGAGAGCCGGAACTGCATATTCTCGCGGTCGAGGCCGCTGTCGAAACCCTGAACTGCTTCGAGTCATGGCTCGAATACCGACACCGGCCTCAACGTGCCGATCATTCACCCAGGCATGCCTGGTCTAAATACAGGCCGTTCAACATGTCGCCTGCGGACAGGGACCGCGTCAGTGGCGCGGCCTGATCGTGATGGATCAGGCCACCATGGCGGCGAAGAAGATCGACGGGGTCGGTGCGACATTCCGATCGCCTCAATCATACATCCATACATCCATACATCGTGACCTAACCACGGGAGGGAGGGTTGGCCCATGCCCCAGTCATCGCATCTCGCATCGGATTTTCGCGGTCGTGAAGAGCATATTCTGAAGGAATGGATCGGCTACCAACTGAGCTCCATGACGCTCAGGCGGGATTTGATCAAGGAGCAACAGTTACGGGAGGAATCCCGTCGTTTCCTGAGCCTGTTCGTGGAGGCGATCCAACACAACTGGGATAGTGCGTCGCCCGAGTGGAAAGAGCTCAAGGATTGCCTTGCGGACATCACCCGTTCTCGGGCGCAGCAGGGATTCAGCCCGAGCGAGACCGCCACCTTTGTACTCTCCTTGAAGCAACCGCTCTTCGATGTCGTCCAACAGCGTCAAGGGCTGGATGCACAGACGATGGCGAAGGAACTATGGGAACTGACGGTACTGTTGGATAAATTGGGACTGCATACGACGGAAGTCTATCAAAAAAGCCGCGAGGAGGTGATCGCGCGCCAACAACAGGAACTCCTCGAGCTCTCCACTCCGGTCGTCCAGTTATGGGATGAAATTCTCGCCCTCCCGTTGATCGGCACACTCGACAGCGCCCGCACGCAGGTGGTGATGGAAAACCTGCTTCAGCGGATCGTGGAAACCGGAGCCCGGATCGCCGTCATCGATATCACCGGTGTGCCGACGGTCGATACGCTCGTCGCGCAGCACTTGATGAAGACGGTGTCGGCGGCCCGCCTGATGGGAGCCGATTGCATCATCAGCGGCATTCGCCCGCAAATCGCTCAGACGATCGTCCATTTGGGAGTCAACCTGAACGATATCATCACGAAGTCCACGCTGGCGGATGCGTTTCGGATCGCCTTGCAGCGAACGGGCGCCACGATCGCCAAAGACACCGTTTCGGTATAAGCGCGGACGCGAGCGTGAACCGGGACCGATGCGCGGGGTGCCTACCCCGAAGCACCCGGTGTCCTAGGACAGAAGATGTGGAGAGAAGGACAATGGAGCGAATCCCGATCCTGAAAATGGGACCATATCTGCTGGTGACGATCCAAGTCGACATGCATGATCGCGTGGCCATGACGCTTCAGGAGGAGCTGACCGATCAAATCGTGAAGCAACGGTCGAGCGGCGTGTTGCTCGATATCTCCTCCGTCGACGTGGTGGACTCCTTCATCGGCCGCATGATCGGAAACATTGCGTCCATGTCGCGCGTCTTGGACGCGGAAACCGTCGTCGTCGGCATGCGACCGGCCGTCGCCATCACCTTGGTCGAATTGGGCATGGCTCTCCCCGGCGTGCGAACCGCGCTCAACGTGGACGCCGGCATGGCCTTGCTCAAATCGAACGGAAAGGTGGCGACCAATGGCCGTCTTGCGCGATGAGACGATGGACGTGCGGTCCACCGACGACATCATCAAGGCACGCCGGTTGGTGCGCGACTGCGCGGCGACACAGGGATTGTCCTTGGTCGACCAGACGAAACTCGTGACGGCCGCGAGCGAGCTGGCCCGCAATACGCTGCTGCATGGAGGAGGCGGGACGATGCACATTCAGACGGTCAACCGAGACGGTCGGCGCGGGGTGAAGGCCGTTTTTGTCGACCAAGGGCCCGGCATCGTCGATATCGACCAAGCCATGAAAGACGGGTTCTCGACTGGGGGCGGTCTGGGATTGGGACTAGGCGGCGCCAAGCGGTTGGTCAATGAGTTCGACATTCGATCGGAACCAGGCAAGGGCACAGCCGTGACGATCGTGCGATGGACGCCGTGAACGTTCGAGTCGCAAGTCACGGATTTATGGGTAGGGGTTCCTCGGAGGAGAAAGAGAAAAGCAGTCGGTAGTCGTCGTCGCGTGAACGCCAAACGCGAAACCAGGAACACGAAACATGCCGTCGTCGCAACTCTGTGTGCCCGTCACCGAATCCAGCCAGCCGTCGGCGGCACGTCGAGAGGCGGTCCGGCTTGCGCAACAAGAAGGCTTGGACGAACAAGAGATCAGCAAGGTGGCCTTGGTCGTCACCGAGTTGGCCACCAACCTCGTCAAACATGCGACCCGCGGCGAACTTTTGATACGGCCTATCGAACGGAACGGAACAGCGGGAATCGAAGTGTTGTCGTTGGACCGGGGTCCCGGCATCCACGATGTGGCCCGCGCACTCGGCGACGGCTATTCGACAGCCGGAAGCCCCGGTTCCGGATTGGGCGCGTTGCAACGGACCGCCGGCGAATTCGATTTGTACTCGCAGGCCGGCAAGGGAACCGTCGTCGTCGCAAGGATATGGAGCCGCCACTCGCCAACGCTGTCTTCTCACGGCGGGGCTCTGGGCGTGGTTCATCAGGCCAAGCCCGGGGAGACAGTCTGTGGAGATCAATGGACGGTGCGATGGTTCGCGGACGGATGGACCTGTGCCCTGGCGGACGGCCTGGGACACGGCATGATCGCAGCGGCAGCGGCACAGCCGGCCGTGGCTGCCGTCCGACAGGCGGAGGGCAAACGATCCGCGATTGAGCTTTTGCGGGCCGCTCATGAGGCCGCGAAACCCACAAGAGGGGCCGCCTTTGCCGTCGCCGTACTGGATACCGAGGTCGCAATGGTTCGCTTTTCAGGAATCGGGAACATCGCCGCGGTCGTCCTGAACGGCGACGAACGGCGCCATCTCGTTTCTCACAACGGCATCCTGGGCCATGAATGCCGAAGCGCGACTGAATATACTCAACCATGGAACAAGAATGCCTTGCTTCTGCTGCACAGCGACGGGATTGGCACTCATTGGGATTTCAATCAGTACCCAGGGTTGTTGTCGCGTGACCCGAGCCTCATCGCCGGCATCTTGTATCGGGATTTTACGCGTGGGCGGGACGACGCGACGGTGCTAGTGGTGAAGGACCCATGCCGCACCATCTCTACGGAGTTCTGAAACAGTATTGAGAAGACCATGAGCTATCTCAGGAATTATGGCTCACACCATTAGTCACGTTGCCGTGAATTATGAGGACGACGTGGTCACCGCACGACAGCGGGCACGACAGGTGGCCACGGCCCTGACGTTCGACGAACAAGACCGGACGCGGATCTCCACCGCGGTCTCCGAACTGGCCCGCGCGTTCCAGCAAGGGCCCCGGGGCACGCAAGTCGAATTCCTACTGGAGGGAGAATCGGCACCCCAAGTGTTGCTGATCCGCATCAGCGATGCGTCACGACTCAAACCCAACGGACGCTCCCAACCTCCCGGACAGGTTCGTGACGATTCGCTGTCGGAAAGTTGGACCACTGCGCTGCAGTCCGCGCGCAGACTCATGGATCAATGCGCGATCCAAGAGGTGGACGGCACGGTGGTCGGCATTCAGCTGACCAAACTGCTCCCGAAGCGGGCTCCTCTCTTTTCAGCGCAATCGTTGGAGCGAATCACCGCGCAACTGAGCCGAAAACAGCCGCACGATCCCATCGCGGAAGTGCGCCAACAGAATCAGGAACTGTTGCACGCTCTGGAGGAACTCCATGAACGACAACAAGATCTCGTGCGGCTCAATCGTGAGCTCGAAGATACCAACCGAGGGGTCGTGGCGCTCTACGCGGAGTTGGACGAAAAAGCGGGGCACCTGCGGCGCGCCGATGAGATGAAGTCCCGCTTCTTGTCCAACATGAGCCACGAGTTCCGCACGCCGCTCAACGCGATTCTGGCCTTATCCCAGCTGCTCTTGGACAGGGCCGACGGCGAGTTGACGGCCGAGCAGGAAAAACAGGTGAGCTATATCCGAAAAGGCGGCGAAGACTTGTTGGAATTGGTGAACGACCTGCTGGACCTCGCCAAGATCGAAGCCGGGAAAACCGACGTGCGTCCGTCCGAGTTCCTGGCCTCCAATCTCTTCAGCGCTCTTCGGGGCATGCTGCGCCCCCTGCTGCTGTCCGACCGCGTCAATCTCATCTTCGACCCTCCCGACCACATTCCGCCGATGAAGACCGACGAGGCCAAGGTGTCGCAGATTCTGCGGAACTTCATCTCGAACGCTCTCAAGTTCACCGAGCAGGGTGAAATCCGGGTTCGGGCGGAGCTCATGGGAGAGGGAAACCGGGTGGCATTCTCGGTCTCCGATACCGGCATCGGCATCGCGGAGGCCGATCAGACTCGCATCTTCGAAGAGTTCTCGCAACTCGACAATCCGATTCAGCGCAAGGTGAAAGGAACGGGTCTGGGCTTGCCGTTGTGCAAGAAACTGGCGGAGTTGCTGGGCGGAACGGTGAGCGTTTCCAGCCGCCCCGGTATCGGGTCCACCTTTTCCGCGGTCATTCCCCTCACCTACGTCACGACCGGTGAGCCCGACGGCGATCTCGCCGGCTCACTTCCGATGAAGGAGGAAGATGGTCGAGTACCCGTGCTCATCGTGGAGGATGAACCGGAGATACGATTGCTCTACGAGAAGTATCTGCGTCGCACGCCGTTTCAACCCATTCCGGCCGGCAGTATCGCCCATGCTCGAGAACAGCTTCGCCGGCATCGCGTGGCGGGGATCGTGCTCGATATTCTCTTGCCCGACGAATCGGCGTGGCAATGGTTGGCGGAACTCAAAGGACAGGAGACGACTCGAGACATCCCGGTGCTCGTGGTCTCTTCGGTGGAAGACGACCGCAAAGGGCTCGCGTTGGGAGCGGATGACTATTGCTTGAAGCCGGTGCGGAGAGAATGGTTGCTGGATCGACTCGAGCGCGTCACCGGTGTACCGCGCGATGGACGAGCGGCTCCCGTCGTGCTGATCATCGACGACCAAGAGGCCGATCGGTATATCCTCCGGCGCCATCTCGCTGAAACCGGCTATGCCGTGGTCGAAGCGGACGGCGGCGAAACAGGCATGAACATGGCACGTCGGCTCAAACCGAAACACATCCTCTTGGATCTCAACATGCCCGACATGGATGGTTTCGACATATTGACTCGCCTGCGGACGGATCAATCGACCTCCGCCATTCCTGTCACCGTCGTCACATCCTCCATGCCGCTTCCCGAGCGCGATGGACGACTCGCGCATGCGCGCGTTGTCCTCAGTAAAAACGATCTTTCACCTGCCATGTTGAAGCAGGCGCTGGACGAGACGCCACGACCCATCGCGCGTGATTCACCGCGAGAACCGACCGCGGGGCGAAGTCACGTGGAACGGAGTCATGTGATCAAACCGTGAGGGCTGCTCCTCACCGGTACGGCAACGGTACATGGACAACCATCCCAACCCACGAGAGGCCATGACACGCACGACGGAGCCCTTTAAAGTAGACCGCGTGACGATTCTCAACGTGGACGACAGCCATGCCGGTCGCTATGTCAAGACGCGGCTCCTCCGCAAAGCCGGGTATCACGTCCTTGATGCCGCCACCGGCATGGACACCGTGCGGCTCACCCGTTCACATCGTCCTCAGCTCGTGGTGCTCGACGTGAACTTGCCCGACATGGACGGACTCGAAGCTTGCCGCATCATCAAAGCCGATCCCGACACCGCCTCGACCATGGTGTTGCTGGTTTCTGCATCACGCGTGGGCATGAAAGACAAAATCATTGGGTTGGAGGAAGGCGCCGACGGCTATCTGATTGAACCGATCGAATCCGAGGAATTCCTCGCCACCGTGAAGGCGCTCTTGCGATTGCAACACAGTGAGCAACGACGCGAATTGGCCCTGAAGGCGACCAATGACGTGGTCTGGGATTGGGACGCGGTGGCGGATCATCTGATTTGGAGCCAAGCGGGAGCGGAGCGTTTCGGGTGGAACGATGTCGTGGAAAAGCCCCAGCCGGTCGCCTGGTGGATGGAGCGGGTGCATCCCGAAGACCGACCTCGTGTCGTCGAACGGTTTTCGACCTCGTTGGAAGAAACCTCCGTGGTGCGGTGGAACGATGAATACCGGTTCCTGCAAGCCAGTGGACTCTATGCGTGGGTGATGGATCGAGGCTACATGGTTCGAGACTCGGCGGGAAACGTCACGCGAATCGTGGGTGCCATGCAGGATGTCACCGCCACCCGCTTGGCGCTTCAGGCTCTGCACGCCAGTGAGGAACGTCTTACGCTTGCCATGGCGGCCGGTCAGATGGGATCGTGGGACTGGAACGTCCTCACCGGCGAGGTGCAATGGTCACCGGGCCATTTTTCTCTGCTCGGCCTGCGGACCGATCAAGTCCGTCCCTCGTATGAAAGCTGGGCTTCCCGCGTGCATCCGGATGATCTGGCCCGAGTCGAGGCGACACTTCGACGCACGATGTCGGAACACGAAGAATATCGCGCGGATTTTCGTGTCGTCTGGCCGGACCGGAGTGTCCGTTGGATGGCCGGACGCGGGCGATACGAGTATGCCGCGGACGGGCGCTGTACCCGCATGGTGGGCATCATGGTGGACGTCACGGAGCGTAAACAGGCTGAACAAACGCTCAGGGACACGGAAGAACGGCTGCGCCTTGCCATGGAGTCGGCCGCCATCGGCACCTGGGATCTGAATCTCATCACCGGCATCCATCGTTGGAATCACCGATGCAAAGCGATGTTCGGATTATCGCCCGATGCCGATGTATCGCAGGAGGATTACCTCGCGATGATTCATCCGGATGATCGGGCATGTGTCATCGCCGCCGCCAAGCGGTCGACGGATCCCGACGGAGACGGCTCCTACGACGTTGAGTGCCGGATCGTGAGGTCGGACCGTCGTGAAATATGGGTGAGGGTCATGGGTCGGGCCTTGTTTGAAGAACGCGGCGGACAACGACAGGCCGTCCGGTTCATCGGCACCGTGCTGGATATTACCGAAAGCAAACAGGCGCAGGAACACCTCCAACGTTGGGGCAGCGAGCTGCAACGGGCCGTGAACATCAAGACGATGGAACTGACACAATCCCAGGAACGACTGCGCGCGCTGACAGCCGATCTCAACTTGACCGAGCAACGCGAGCGAAGGCGGTTGGCCACGGACCTGCATGATTATTTGGCGCAATTGCTGGTGGTGATGCGCATGAAGTTGCGCCAGGCCGTGCCGCTTGTTCCGATCGAGAAGGCATCCGCGCTCCTCAAGGAGGCTGATCAGGCCCTGACCCAGGCGTTGAACTACACTCGATCACTGGTCGCCGAACTCGCCCCACCGACACTGAACGAATTCGGGTTGTTGCAGTCGATTGAATGGCTGGCATCCCAGATGCGGCAACATGGTCTCACGGTCGAGATACACCCTGCCGCCCAAGCGCTCTCCTTACCGGAAGATCAAGCCATCCTCTTGTTTCAATCGGTACGTGAGCTCCTCTACAACGTGCTGAAACATGCCCGCACGGACAGAGCGACGGTGTCGCTGATGATCACCCCGAACAGTGAGTTGCACATTGTGGTGGAAGATAAAGGTAAAGGATTCGACCTCGCGACGCTCGAGCTGCACCGCACCGACTCGGCTCGTTTCGGTCTCTTTAGCTTGACAGAACGCATGGCCACCATGGGGGGTCGCGTCTCCATCGACTCCGCCGTCGGTCGAGGCACGAGCGTCACCTTGCTCATGCCCTATTGGCGGAGCGACGCAAACGATGAACCTTCCGCGCCAAGCGCCGAACCAACAAACACGGTCCGGGACTTCGAACCTGCAACACCCCTGGAGGAGCCGGAACGCGTCGTTCAGGACCCCGACGAGAAACCACGCATTCGCGTCCTGTTGGTGGACGACCACGCGATCGTTCGCCAAGGTTTGCGCAGCCTCCTGGAGAGCTATGCCGACATCGAAGTCGTCGGTGAAGCGGCGGACGGCAAAGAATCGCTCGTTTTCGTCGAGCGTGTGCGGCCTTCGGTCATCGTCATGGATCTGAATATGCCGAACATGAACGGTATTGATGCCACGGCCATCATCAAATCGCGACATCCCGACGTCATCGTTGTCGGGCTGTCGGTCAACGCCGGCGAAGACAACCGTGTCGCCATGATTCAAGCCGGAGCGTCCGCTTTGTTGACGAAGGAAGCCGCAGTCGATCAATTGTACGGCATGATTCACGGTGCCGTCGCGACAAGATCATAACGTCGTGTGACACCTTCCCTAGGGGCACTCCTAGTGGTGAGAGGGAGCCGGAGAAGATATCAATATATCAGCGTCCATACTTATGGCACTGCGGCTTCTTTCTTTCATAGAATTCCAAAAAAGTATAAGAGAACAAGCAAGCTGGCCGGCACGCCCAATAACCACAGAATGAAGTATCGCATAGCATCCTCCTCATGGAGTAACGGCGCACTGTAATCAACCATGTCCCGCTCTCCCGCTCATGGGACCCGACTCCGCTTTGCCGCCACGGCACGTGGCGCCGTCGGAAGTTGCGGAATTGGCGGGTGAACGGGAGGGGACGGCGGCGGATCCGGCAATGGAGGTTGCGGAGGTGGAAAGGGACCGGGATCGGGAGGCATGGGGTCTGGATCTGGATCGGGGCCCGGCTTATGATGACGTGTACGATGATTCTTCCTTATCATGGTTGCAGTATAGCAACGGATCCGTAGCTCATCGGACTAGTAGGCTCCCTTGCGGGCGGCGCGAATGCACGCGAATGTATAGGAAGGCATGCCGGACTTTCCTCTCTACGACTGACGAATCCTACTTGATGCAGCAGGAGGGGCTCTGCGCTCGTCTTGTGGCAGCGAAAGAAGGAGGTTCCCCGTGACTACTCGGCCTACCGTCTTATTGGCGGACGATCATGTCCTCATTGCACAAGGCATTCAAAAACTGTTGGAACCGGATTTCGAACTGCTGAAGATCGTGTCGGACGGCCGCGCCTTGATTGAAGCGATCAAGGAATGTCGGCCGGACGCAGCCATCGTCGACATTTCTCTCCCGCTGCTCAATGGGCTGGATGCATCCCGTCAAATTCTGAAGCAGCACCCTGAGATCAAGATTGTCATCCTCACGATGCACTCGGAAGCAAGTTTCGTCGCGGAAGCGCTCCGCGTGGGAGTATCGGGCTATGTTCTCAAGCAGTCGGTCGGGTCGGAATTGACGCAGGCTCTCCAAGAGGTGTTGAACGGCAAAACCTTCATCTCTCCACTCTTGGTCGATCAGGCCAGCCATCCCCCCGCCAATGGAGAGACTGAAGACGCACCCTCCGGATTTGCGCACACGCTCAGCCTGCGACAGCGGGAAGTGTTACAGCTCGTCGCTGAAGGCAAATCCATCAAAGAGGTGGCGGCTGTCTTGAACGTGTCGATCAAGACCGTGGAGTTTCATAAAACGCGGATCATGAGGCAGCTCGGCATGAGATCGGCGGCTCAGCTTACGAAATACGCCATCGCCAACGGGCTCATCTCCATCCACTAGCCCGATCGGAACCCGGTACGGCCGGATCGGTGCGTGCGGTCGGTCATAGGGCCGTCATCCCGGAAGCGAGCGCCACTCGAATCAGATCGGACGTGGTCCGGACACCCAGTTTGCGGGTAATGTTGGCTTTGTGGAACTCCACCGTCTTCATGGAAATATTGAGCTCCTTGGCGATGAGCTTGGTGGAAGACCCGTTGGCTAGCATCGCAAGGATTTGACGCTGCCGTTCCGTGAGATTGGTCGTGTAGCCTTCCGGCCGAGACCATTGACATTCCATCGCCTCGCGAACCTCGATATCGAGTTTGGAAGACACGAATCGATGATTCGCCATGACGCTCTTGACGGCGGCATACAGTTCGTCGGCGGCATCTTGCTTCAAGACATAGCCCATGGCCCCCGCTCGGAACCCTTCGCTGACCGCGATGGCTTCGGTCAGCATCGTGACGAAGATGATTTTGACCGCCGGCAAAAGGTTCTTCAGCCTCCGAGCCGCTTCGAATCCGTTCATGCCCGGCATGTTGGCGTCGAGAAGTACGATGTCCGGATGCAGGCGCTTGGCTTCGTCCAGCACTTCTTGTCCGGTTTGAGCGGTCCCCACGACCGAAAATTCCGGCTCGAGCAATTGTTTCACACTCTCCAGCACCAACGGATGGTCATCGGCTAACAAGATTCTCGCGCTATACATAGGATCCTCTGGGTCATATGGCCGACAGGTCTCTTTTAGTACAGCCTGCAGCCAATCATGGCAGTCGCTCCAGAACAATCCGACTGGGGATATCCCTAGTAGGGCTTCACGCTTGTCGGTATGCTCGTCGGATCGTCAGGCGCAGCCGGGGAGATTCGGAACGTTTTTGGAAACAGTCCCACGAGAATGGTCATGAGCACGGCCCCCGCCAGTGCCGCGGCCATGTCCTTTTGCGCATCCCATTCATCCCCTTGCGTACCGAGGTATGCGGCGCCGAGATCCGGGCTTACGATTCCCGCGACGACCGCTTCCACGAGTTCGAACAATCCGCTTTGGGCCAGCGTGCCGCTGATAGGAAGGTAGCCAGCCCAAAAACCTCGCACGGAACCGGTTCGTACGAGCAGTTCCTTCAACGGATAGACCAATAAGAAACCGAACGCGAAATGGACGATACGGTCGAATGGGTTTCGGCTCAGCGACAATATATCTTTCAACCAAAAACCCAGAGGCACCTCCGCATAGGTATAATGGGCTCCCACCGCGTGGAGAGACATGAACAGCGTGATGAGCAGATAAGAAAGAGAAGAGAAGCGGAATCGTCGATGCGTTGCGATCAACGTGCCGACCAAGGCCAAAGCCAACAGATTTTCCAAGGCCCAATCCTTGCGATCAAGCGGTGCCACCGCAAGGATGCTCCACCACAGGACATACCAAGCCAGGAAAATATGGGGAGCGTAAGTCTTGGTATGCATCGCCGACCGGATACGAGATGCGGTGAAACCATCCGCCTTGATTTGATAAGCGCGACCCCTAAAGTGCCGACCCAGGCTCCTCCGCTGCAACGGGCGCAGATCCGGCGGAAACCCTGCGCAGAATACGAAACCCAAGGAGGATGCCCATACACAACAGGGATCCGTACATCGCGGCCGCCATGTCCTTCTGGGCATCCCACACATCGCCCTGTGCCCCTAAGTACGCCGGGCCGAGTTCCGGGTGGACCGCCTGAGTCACCCAGGCCTCCAGAATTTCCCACAGAGCGCTCAGTCCCAAAACCGTGATCACAGGCAAGTAATACAGTACCCATCCGCGCGCACGGCCGAGCAGGCGAAAGGTTTCTTCCATGGGATAGGCCAACAGAAAGCCGAAACTGAAGTGCACGATGCGGTCGAAGTGATTGCGCCCCAGATGCAATACGTCATTCAACCAGGTCCCGACGGGAACTTGGGCATAGGTGTAATGGACCCCGACCGTATGGAGCGTCAAGAATCCCATGATCAAGAGATACGAGAGTGGTGAGAGAGGCACATATCGGTAGCTTGCGATGAGCCCAATCACGAAAAGCACCGGGAGAACACTCGCCATCACCCAAAACTGGCGATCCACAGGAGAATACGCCAACCAGACGAACAGGCCGACGTACCAGGTCACCAATCCGATCAGCAGGCGTTTAACCCGATCCATGGCGCAACCACCTCCACTTTTCATCGTTCTTTCATCATGAACCGTTCTTGATGCTACCGGTTGACCACGTTTCATGCAAGCCCATCAGGACCACTCCACCATAGGCAAGCGCCTTGAGAGGAGGAACTTTCCACCCCTCATTCACAAATTCGGCGCGGTCTACGGGTAGACTGAAGACAGAACTTCAGAACGATCGTGACGCTGTTCTCATCGGATGGGCCAACCCGCGGTAAGAGCGTCCTAGATGTTGCGGTGATTCGCCATTGCGGCAATCGTTCCGGCGAGGCAACGAACCAAGAAGCGGTCGCGTTGCCTCGCTTGCACCGCGGAAAGGAGGGTCCTCACATCGGCAAGTCAGACGATCGGTCTGGGTTCTTCTCTCCCTGAACGTATCGGCGATGCAATAGCAGATCGAGCCAGGAGTTCCTTTTGCAAGGCTGCGATATCGGCCTTGGCGCCAAGCGCAAGCTCTTCCACCTTACGCTCGCTCTCCGGCCCCGGCACATGGGAAAACTCGTGGCTGTCTTCATACGCCTGCTCCGTCGTGCCCGTGGCTCTGATCACCATCCCGGCAATCACCCCACCGATCACGGCGATGACGAGCGTCATCGCGATGCCCACGAGTTGAACCCCGGCGACACTCGGCACCACGACGATGGCGCACAGCCCGCCCAACAATCCGGGCATCCCATGAAGATTATGCACGCCGCAGGTATCGACCAGCTTGATCGTGGATTCAAGTCTGGGCTGGATGAACACGAACCCGATGGTGGACAAGGCGCCCGCAAGCAATCCTATGGAAAACGCTCCGGTGGGACTCACGAGGTTACAGGTCGAGCCGATGGCCACGCCGCCCGCCAGGGAGGCATTCGCGATATCCACCATCGAGGCTTTCCCATGATGGAACTTCGAGCTCAGGAAATACGTGGCCAACGTGGCCCCGCTCAGCGCCAAAATCGTATTCACGATGGTTTGAGGCATCTGCTCAAACGGCACGATCGCGGTGGCAAAACTCGGCCAGAACAGCCAGAGGACCATGGAGCCAAGCATCCCGAACCGATCGGAAGTCGGATCGGATTCGATCGGCTGACTCCGCTGCTGCGCCGTTGTCAGTACCAGCGAGGCCGCCAATCCGAAATAGGCGCCGAAGGCATGGATGACGATCGACCCCGCCGAATCCTGAAACCCTTTGGTAAGCCCCGAGCCGTTGTCCAACACCAAGTATTCATTGAGTGCGTAGAACGGCACCAACAGCAGCGTGAGCAGCGCGTATTGAAACACGCGCAGTCGTCCAAGCACCGCTCCCATGGCGATCAACGCGGTCGCCACGGAAAACTCGGCCAGCATCAACGTTTCAACCGAATGGGCTGGTATCGAATGCCCCACGATCCCATTGGAGCGCAGCAACATGTACAGGGGTATTCCGGTTGCCACCACGAGGTAAGTCCCGGTCGTCGCGCCGAAGCCGTACCGTCGGACAAACACCATGAGAAATCCGAACCCCACCACCAACATGGCCAGGATGTGGATCGAGTAGTTATATTGTGCGACCAGGCGCGCCTCGTTGACGGCACCTGCCGGCTCTTCGGCACCGGCCCAACTCGTGATGCACAAGAACAATAGACCTGCAGCACTGAGGACTTTCAACCAGACACTGTTCCGCATGGAGGCCTCCTTGGACAGTAGGAGTGAATGGGGGCTATAGGGCTGGCAGTGTACTCCACCGGCAAGCGCCCTTGTCAAACCCCACCTAAGGCCTAGTCACGGTCCAATAACCCAAACAGCATCCTTCATAGTCAGCCATAGTCAGCAGGAATAGTCAGCGCAGGAAGAAACGGAACAACGACGAGGCAGGCGATAAACCGAGTGAGTATCCGTGTCTCAGCTAAAACCGAGGTGCATAAGAAAAGGCCCGTGGTGGGTGTACCTTTCAAGTCGAGTCGAGATCTTATCAAGCAGGTACCGGCTGAGAGGACTGTACAATAATCTCGTCGATTTCCGATGCATCCAGCACTTCGTTTTTCAGGAGCGCGACTGCCAGCGCCTGTAAACTCACCATCTGTGCGGTCAGTACCTGCTTGGCCCGTTCATAGTTTTCGGTGACGAAGCGTTTGATCTCTAGGTCGATCTCCGACGCCACTTGATTGCTGATATCTACTTTGGCTGAAAAGTCGCGTCCCAGGAACATCGATTTATCTTTCTGTCCGAACGTCAGCGGGCCTAACTTTTCGCTCATGCCCCATTCGCAGACCATCTTGCGCGCGAGATCGGTTGCACGCACCAAATCGTTGCCGGCACCCGTCGTGACCTGCTTGAATACTAACTCTTCCGCTACCCTCCCCCCCATGAGAATCGCCAACGTATTGTACAAATACTCTTTCGAATAATTGTGGTGGTCGTCGGTCGACAACTGCATGGTCACACCTAATGCACGGCCTCTCGGAATAATCGACACTTTGTGAACTGGATCGGTCCCCGGCAAAAATTTGGCCATTAAGGCATGGCCTGCCTCGTGATAGGCGGTGACCCGCTTTTCCTCGTCCGTGAGCATCATGCTCTTGCGCTCGGGACCCATCAAAATCTTGTCTTTGGCCATTTCGAAGTCCACGACTCCGACTTCATTCTTGTTCTGACGAGCAGCCCAGAGCGCAGCCTCATTGACCAAGTTTTCCAGGTCGGCGCCGGTGAAACCGGGAGTTCCTCGAGCGATCTTCTCCAAATCTACATTGGCCGCAACCGGCACTTTCTTCGTGTGTACCTTCAGGATTTCCGAACGGCCTCGGAGATCCGGCTGATTCACCACCACTTGTCTGTCAAACCGGCCCGGCCTCAGCAGAGCCGGGTCAAGCACATCGGGCCGATTGGTCGCGGCAACCAGAATGATGCCTTCCGCTGTATCGAATCCATCCATCTCGACCAGCAACTGGTTCAGTGTTTGCTCACGCTCATCGTTCCCGCCGCCAAGCCCCGCTCCTCTTGACCGTCCGACGGCGTCGATCTCATCGATGAAAATGATACAGGGCGCATGTTTTTTCGCTTCCTCGAACATATCCCGCACGCGAGAGGCCCCGACGCCCACAAACATTTCGACAAAATCCGACCCGCTGATGCTGAAGAAAGGCACACCCGCCTCCCCGGCAATCGCCTTCGCCAATAATGTCTTCCCGGTTCCCGGCGGCCCCACGAGCAAGACACCCTTGGGAATGCGTCCGCCGAGCTTCTGAAACTTTCGCGGATCTTTCAGAAATTCGACCGTTTCCTGTACCTCCTCTTTCACTTCATCAATTCCCGCCACATCGGAAAACGTCACCTTTTTCCGGTCATCCGTCAGCATGCGGGCCCTGCTTTTCACAAGAGACAGGGCTTGATTCCCGACCTGCATGCGTCGCACGAAGAACAACAACCCGAGAAAGAGAGCAAATGGCGCCCAGGTCACAAGAAATTTGATATACCACGGGCTTTCATCGGGTGGTTTGACTTCGATCTGAACATCTTTCTCTCGCAGCACCTGGACGAGGTCAGGATAGTCCGCCGAGTAAGTTCGAAGCCGAAAGTTATCCTTCAACACGCCACTGATCTGATGTCCTTGAATAATGACTCTCTGAATGTCACCCTTGTCGAGTTTCGCCATGAAATCGCTAAAAATGATCTGTTCGTCAAGGGTGCGTGTGGGCGTGGGCAAATTCCACAAGTTAAAGAGAAACACCGTGGATAGGCCTATCACCATCCACAAGAGTAGCTGTTGTGTCTTAGTTCTCACGGTCGCCTCTCATTGGCTCGTACGATAGACTGTCTATCTACGCGAAGCTCTTTCCCTCAGTTGAAGGCGTGTTTGGCGTTCATGCTTTCCCCCCGATTTTGGCTTTGTCCTGGTTCGCCAGCGTTGCATAGGCAA
>LVWS01000042.1 GCA_002083365.1 Nitrospira sp. SG-bin1
GGCTTTCACTAGTACGAGAGGACTGTGAAGGACGGACCTCTAGTGTGCCGGTTGTCGCGCCAGCGGCAGTGCCGGGTAGCTATGTCCGGTGGCGATAATCGCTGAAAGCATCTAAGCGAGAAGCGTGCCTCAAGATAAGCTCTCCCGGGGCGTATGCCCCCTAAAGACCACTCGTAGACGACGAGTTTGATAGGCTGGGTGTGGAAGGCGTGTGAGCGCTGTAGCTAACCAGTACTAATCGGTCGTGCGGTTTAACATCCTTTGCTCCTGATAGACATGGTCTCACCGCAATGCTATGAACGCATTGCGGAGTGCTGAGTAAAAAGTTCTGAGTGCTGATTATTTTACTCGGAACTCAGCACCCAACCCTCAAGACTGCTCAGTTTAGAATGTTCCCGGTGGCCATACCGGAGGGGCCCCACCCGTTCCCATACCGAACACGGAAGTTAAGCCCTCCAAGGCCGATGCTACTGCTGCCGCGAGGCAGTGGGAAAGTAGGACGCTGCCGGGTTACAAATAGAAAGCCTGCTGGTGAAAGCCAGCAGGCTTTCTTATTTTGTGTAACCCGTAGCAGCGTCAGAAGAAAGTCGATGGGTTTCATCCGGCGACGTTAATCACGATACAACGATAGAGAGTCGCCGGTACGAGCAAGCTCGGTGTGGACCTCTGCCGGGTTACAAAAAGGGCCGGTTGATCTTTGGATCAACCGGCCTTTTCTTTTTTGTCCCCCCGGCAGCGAAACTTACTTTCAATGAATAAAGTCGAAAGGTTTTATCCGCCGGCAACAAATCACGATAAAACGCTAAAGATCCAGCGGTTCACACTAAGTGCGGTTTAAACATCTGCTGGGTTACAACGAGGCTCGCTGGAGCACTGCCGTATCGCATAGAGTACAATGCAAAGCATGAAATGCGAATATGAAGGAAGTATCCATCATAAACTCTGCTATGCCATCAACAAAAGGCTTAAGGCAAAAGTAACTTATAAAAAGGATAAGGATGTCCGGATTATTGAACCCCATGACTATGGAGTTCTTGAAGGAGAAGCCATTCGCAAACTGCTTGCCTATCAGCTTAAAGGCAACAGCCGCAGTGGCGGTCTTCCTGATTGGCGAGAGTTTGCAGTGGCCGGCATTCGACGAATGACGGTCTTACGCGAACGATTCCAGGGAACTCGCCTTGCGCTGAAGCACCACAAATGGGATCGTGTATTTGCGAGTGTTTCGCTGCCGAGCGAAGGGTGTGGATGTCATGAAGGTGCCCATAGGACAGGTTGAAAACATCGTATCGGCTTCTGGTGGGCAAAGAGAAGATTGGTATGTCTGAACTGCCCGACTTGGCGGTGTTTTCTGAAAATTTACACGCTTGTCTTCAAGGGCGGAATGTTCTCTCGCCCTCATTGGCTGTCACGCGACGAGAAGTCGCTCGATGTCGGAGTGTAAGGTGCGGCCCTATTCAGATGCTATGAAAGAATCGACAGAGTACCGGATCGTCGAAAAGGGGCGAAGACAATCGGTAAGTGAGTAACGTCGGCCCACGACAGCACCGCGACCTCCTGTCCGATCCCGAACGATTGAAGCAGCAGGAAGAGACCGAAGACGAGAGCCATGATGCCGGGCCAGATCATCGAGAGAGAGCCAAGAACAAGGACGAACGCCATCGCGGCCACTGTGTCTTGTGCAAGTTGGCTTTTGGCTGTGAGCATACACTCCCCTTTCCTGGCTTGCTCGTTCCCGAACACGCGAGCAGTGTCGGTTGTATGGTTCGCATGATAACTCCTGAGGAGACCTAATTAGCAACAGAGAAAAAGACCTAGTCATGGTTAGGGCTATTGCCAAGGTGGCAATTGATACGGTTAGAGGTCAACACCGAAGCCGAAACAAAGGGTCCGGAACAAGGGCGGGAAGTCTTTGGTTGAAAAAGTTCTCTGGACGATTGTACTTGGTCGGGCCTCCCCTGAATCTATTGTTCTCCTCCGCGAGATGTGACGACGACTCTGCGCAATTGACGATGCCGTAGCCTGCCTAGTCGGTGCTTCATAGGTGTTGAGGTGAAAGAGGTGGCCCGGGAGAGCGGGCAACCTCTTTCGGACCTCAGGCAGCTTTTGCTGGTTTTAAGAGCTGCTTTTGCGCCGCAGCCACGATGTTGTCCGCCGTGAACCCAAATTTCTTTTGGAGTTCTTTGAGGGGCGCCGAGGTCCCAAACGACGTCATACCGATGATCTCGCCTGTCGACCCCGCATAGCGCGCCCATCCAAACGTGGACGCCTGTTCCACGCAGACCCGGGCCGTCACGTTCGGCGGAATCACGCTGTCGCGATAGGCCTGTGGTTGATGCTCGAACAGCTCCCACGATGGCATGCTGACGACGCGAGCTTTGATCCCTTGCGCCTTCAGCTGCTCCGCTGCCTCAAGACAGAGCGAGACTTCACTGCCGCTGGCGAGGAGCAGCACGTCCGGTTTTCCGCCTGGCACGTCGGCCAACACATAGGCGCCTTTTGCCACGCCGGATGCGGCAGCATAAATGGAGCGGTCGATGGTCGGGAGTGCCTGCCTGGTCAGGATCAAGGCCACCGGCTCATGTTTCAGTTGCATGATGACGCGCCAGGCTTCTGAGACTTCGTTTGCATCTGCAGGACGAAGGACGATCAGATTGGGGATCGCCCGCAGCGAGGCAAGTTGCTCGATCGGCTGGTGCGTGGGCCCATCCTCGCCGACCCCGATCGAATCATGCGTGAAAATGTGGATGACCGGGATTTCCATCAGCGCGCTCAATCGGATCGCGCCGCGGCTGTAATCGCTGAAGATCAGGAAGCCTGAACCATAGGGGCGCACCTTTGAAAGGGAGAGTCCGTTCAACACGGAGCCCATCGCATGTTCTCGAACGCCGAAATGCAAGTTGCGGCCACCGCGGCACGTCGCGGTGAAATCACCGGCTCCCTCGAAGGTCAGGCGTGTCTTTGTCGATGGAGCGAGGTCCGCGGAGCCGCCTAACAGCCAAGGGACGTTCTTCGCCAGAGCATTGAGTACCTTAGCCGAAGCATCGCGACCGGCCACGCCCTTGGCATCGGTCGGGAACAGGGGCAGATCCTTGTCCCAGCCTTCAGGCAGTTGGCGCTGTTGCATGTGTGAAAGATGATCAGCGAGCTGCGGGAATTGCTTCTTATACTCTTCAAACTTCGCCATCCAGGCTGCGCGCGCCTCATGCCCACGTTTGCCCAGGCCCTGCTGGAAATGTTCGTGGACGCCGTTGGGCACCAGGAACTTTTCCAGTTCGGGCCAGCCGTAGTTTCGCTTCGTCAACCTGATTTCCTCTTCACCCAACGGTTCGCCATGCGCGGCGTGGGTATCTTGTTTATTGGGGGAGCCATAGGCGATGTGGCTGTCGACGATGATCAGCGTCGGGCGATCCGCTTCCTTTTTAAACGTCGTAAAGGCCCGCTCAAGCATGTCGAGATCGTTAGCATCGCCGACTCTAGTGACGTTCCAACCGTAGCCGATGAACCGAGTGGCCACGTCCTCGCTGAATGCCCACTCTGTATGTCCTTCGATCGTGATCTTGTTGTTGTCGTAGATCCAGCAGAGGTTGGCCAACCTCAAGTGCGCAGCCAGGGACGCGGCTTCGGCTGCGACACCCTCCATCATGCAACCGTCGCCACACAACGCGTAGACGTCGTAATTAAACATGTCGAACCCTGGGCGGTTGAAATAATGCCCTTGCCACTGGCCGGCAATCGCCATCCCGACGCTGGTGGCAATCCCTTGTCCGAGCGGACCGGTCGTGGTCTCCACGCCGGAAGTCCAGCGGTATTCCGGATGTCCGGCGCACTTGCTGTTGAGCTGGCGGAAGCGTTTGAGGTCGTCGAGCTGCACCGAGAGCTCACCCAACCGTTCGTATTGGGGGTTCACCGCCTTTACCCCCGTCAAATGCAGCAGCGAGTAGAGGAGCATGGAGGCATGCCCCATCGACAGCACGAACCGGTCCCGGTTCGGCCATATCGGATCGGCCGGATCAAATCGTAGAATGCGCTGCCAGAGACAGTAGGCCACCGGCGCCATGGCCATCGGCGTTCCCGGGTGCCCGGAATTGGCTAGCTGCACGGCATCCATCGAAAGGGTGCGGATCGTGTTGATGCAGGTCTGATCGAGCTGGGTGTTCGTCACCATGGCCCCCTTCTTAGTTAGCATTGTGGTCCGAGTGCGTTGTCGTAGGTAGTCCTATTCAATAATGATGTCGGTCGTTTCAAGCGCAGGCTTGAGTAAAAGTGGTGTGATGAGCAAGCTCACCGGCAAAGGACCCCGTCTCGGCTGGTTCGGGGGGATGTATTTGACAGCCTGACTCGTGGGCGCGAGTAGGATATTTATGCAACTGGGGCAGTAGGTTGGGAGCGTCTCCCGTGTTACAGTCTAGTTGATGAGCGATAACTCGACGAGCAGGTCCCCCCTGTCTCCGCAACACGGCCGTTGGACAATAAACATAAAAGGCAAGGTATACGCATGAGATCAGGAACAATCACGTTTACGAAACAGTCGCTGTGGTTTCTAATCACTGTGTTCACGGTTGTGGCGTTTTCTGGGGCAGGGTTTTGCGATTCAGGGGCGGTTAAGCCAGACACCGGTACATTGTCCACAGATATTCCTCTGTTGCCTGCTGCAATAATGCAGCCTGAGAAAACGATTGGCCAGGCGATGATGGATAAGCTGTCAAATGCGGTCAGCAGTGAATATGTGATCGGTGCCGAAGATGTATTGGACATTACCGTCTGGAGGAATCCGGACCTGTCAAGGCAAGTGCAAGTGCGTCCGGATGGGCGATTTTCAATGCCGATCATTCGTGACGTGGTGGCAGTGGGGAAAACACCCACTAAATTGGCCGAGGAAATGACGAACAGACTCAAGGAATATGTCCAAAACCCGGTCGTTGCCGTGACCTTGAAGGAGGTCAATAGCTCAAACATCTTTCTGCTCGGCGAGGTTGCTAATCCTGGCAAGTATCCGCTGAAGAGCAAAACGACGCTCTTGCAGGGAATTACCATGGCAGGTGGATTCAAGGAGACTGCGGCGAGAAATCAGATCGTCATTTTTCGGTTTACGGAGGTTGCCCCAGGGCTGAAGCGATTCACGGCGAGCTATGACGATATCGTGCTCCGCAGCGGAATAGCGGATAACTTTGAATTGAAACCGGGTGATACTCTTGTGGTCCCAAGTGAATCCATGGTGGTCTTCCCTGGTCGGTAGAGAGGGGAAAACGCACGCTTCAAGCCAGGAGAAAGAAAAAAGACGGGTTGATTTGTTACAGCTGTCGGGCTCCGCGCAGGATCGCGCTTCGTCTGTTCCATCGCCTACGCGGGGGACACGCTTGCCATGTAGCCCGGCGCGCGCTGCACTTCGAGAATCGCCGGGTCCCAGCGGGCATCGAATGGATGGTCCGGCTATCGATGGTTACCGGTGCATGATCCGAACGGAGCGGTTCGCCTTTCGCGACTCGCGATCGAATTCGACCCAGATAGGACCGCGTCTAATGACGCGTTATGATCAGGTCGATCTGCGTGCCGTTGTGGCAATCGGCAAGAACACGATCATGGGCGCCGTGCAGTGGTCGTCCCAATAGTCCCGCCGCTTGTTCGCGATTCAGAAATCCTGCATGGGTTCATTATTCCTCTCATTATAGCGAGCTCCGTAGGTTCCGTAAGGGCTGGGACTTTCGCTAGGCCACAGTGTCCAGATCACCTCGTACACTGGAAGTTGGCCGGGTATAAACCACGCCGGACGGGTGTGCATGAAGAAAGCCAGCGTCGACGAATCTGCGCTGACCTTGCACGGTGTGACGATCACGCATCCCGATCGGCTTGTCTTTGAACAGGGCGCGATCACCAAAGGAGAGGTGGCCCGCTACTATGCAGCCGTCGCACCCTTTCTTTTGGAGGAGATCCAAAACCGTCCGATCAGTTTGTTGAGATGTCCGAGCGGTGTCGACGCCGACTGTTTTTATCAACGCAATCTCGGTTTTGGATTAGGCACGCATGTGCACCCGTTCGTGTGGAGGTATAAAGACAGAAGCTACAACTATATCTATGTGAGGGACGAACAGGGGCTCATGGAGATGATCCAGATGGGCGTCATCGAAATACATCCCTGGGGCGCTACGATTGACCATATCCATGCTCCGGACAGAATGATTTTTGATCTGGACCCGGATCCAACCGTGCCGTTTTCAAAGGTGAAACGCGCGACGTGTGAAATCCGCGATCGCCTCAAGCAGGTAGGACTCGAGAGCACGTTGAAGTGCACGGGCGGCAAGGGACTGCATGTCGTGGTGTCGTTGGCGCCGACCAGCAGTTGGAAGCAAGTCAAAGACTGGTCGAGGGCGTTGGCTCAAAGCATGGTACGAGATGCGCCGAATAAATATGTCGCGACGATCACCAAATCCAAGCGCGTCGGAAAGATCCTGATCGATTTCTTCCGGAATGATTATACCGCCACGGGTATTGCCGGCTATTCGTTACGTGCCCGTCCGGGCGCGCCGGTCGCTGTGCCCTTGGAGTGGCGCGAACTGGCTGGCCTTAAAAGCGCCGATCAATTTCACATGGGTTCGGTCCTGGAACGGATTAAGGGTCGCACACCACGGCAGGCACCGCTGCAACAGCAGCTGCCGAAGATGAGATAGTCAGGGACTCAGTATGCCGACAAGCCTCCCGTTTCCGATGGAAGCGCTGCTCGTCAGTGAGTTGCCGATAGGGAAGGAGTGGCGGTATGAGCCGAAATGGGATGGCTTTCGCTGCTTGGCTCAGAAGCGGGAGTCTACCGTGACGTTGCGGTCCAAATCGGGAAAGCCGCTGGAGCGCTATTTCCCCGACATGGAACGCCTGCTCGGGAAGCTGGCAGCCAAGGCGTTTCTTCTCGATGGGGAATTACTGATCGAAGGTGAGAACGGGTATTCGTTTTCGGATCTCCAGCTGCGCCTGCACCCGGCGGCCAGCCGTGTTCATAAGCTGGCTCAGGAACAACCCGCGACTTTTGTGATCTTCGACATTCTCGAGACAGGGGACGGGCGGACGTTGATGTCGATGCCCTTGTCTCAGCGCCGACGACTGTTGGAGCAATTTTACGAGACGTATTGCTCGAAGGAAAAGGCCATCCGGCTGTCACCCCAGACGGATCAGCTGAATGAAGCCATGAATTGGCTGTCTTCTTCAGGTTGGTACATCGACGGCATTGTCGCGAAAAAGAGCACGGATGTGTATGTGCCGGGCGAACGGGTGATGCAGAAGTACAAACCCATGCGGACGGCGGATTGTGTGGTGGGCGGGTTTCGTTACGGCAAGGATTCGGACGAAGTGGGTTCCCTGCTGCTCGGCCTGTATGACGATGCCGGACGGCTCAATCATGTCGGATTTACGTCCTCCATTGCCAAAACCGACAAGCCTTCGCTGACGAAGCAACTCGAACGGCTGATTCAAGAGCCGGGCTTCACCGGGAACGCGCCCGGCGCACCCAGCCGGTGGTCGACCGAGCGGTCGGCTCAATGGAAGCCGCTGTCTCCCCAACTCGTCGTGGAAGTCAGTTTCGACCACGTGACGGACGGCCGGTTCCGCCACGGCACCAAGTTGATACGATTTCGGCCCGACAAGTCACCTCGGCAATGCACCATGAAACAGCTGCGGCCATAGATCGTGGCTTAACCCCTCCCCTAAAGCCTGGGACGCCGCCGCTACTTACCGCTAGGAGATGCTCTTCGTGCTGAAACCCCGCTCTGGACCTGGGAGCCATACTGGCTTATCATATTCTTGTCTACCCGCCCGGAGGTCCGTATGAACTCCGCGACCGCCTTTCGATTCCTCATCCTGATCGTTCCAGCAGTCTGGGTCATCTTTCGCCTCTTGCCCGCCGAGCACCCGCCATACGGGAATCTCCGTGCCCTCGCCTCGCATGAACAGCAATCACACCAGGAAACAACCGGGAGGGACAAGACCCCATTCGAGCAGTTCGCCGGCCACGAGTCGATGTTTAAGACGCATTACCAATCGCACTACGCCGCATCGGGATACGATTACAATCATTATCGATTGGCGTACAAGTATGGGTTTGACCTCGCCCGTGACCCAGATAATCAGAAGATGAACTGGAACAGCATCGAACCGCAAGCGCGTCAAAACTGGAATGAAGGAATCATGGGACGGTGGAGTCAGCACCACCAAGCCGTGCTCTACGGATGGGAACAAGGGATCAAGGTGAACGGCGGGTAAGTCATGCGAACAATCGGGGGCGAAGGAGAGGAACCGTTCAACCCGAAGCGACCGCTCCCCAGTGCATGATCCTCCCTTGCCATCCAACATGATACCAAGGTCTCTGTCAGCGGCGCGGACTTCTTGGTAGACTTTTAAAAGAGCTGAACATGAATCCCGCTTATCACAACTAGAAGGAGGCACATATGGATCATATAAAACTGCTCATCTATGGCTTTGTCGGCGTGGGAGTGCTGGTCGCGATCGTGGCTTTGCTTACGCAGATGCTCGGCATCGCCAGGCCGTCATACTAATGAGCCGGAAATGACTAAAGCGATCTGTGGAAGGATGAAGTAAGGAAGCTTTCACAGGCCACCTTCGTATGGAACATAGTCGGCACTGCCGGATGCACCAGCGAAGAGCCGACGATCACAAAGATCGTCGGCTCTTTTCCACCCGGCGGTCGTCTAGATCGAGGTGGTTGAGACCGGCGTCAGCAAGTTTGCACGATCAGCGGGCATCGGCTTACATCTGACCATGTGTTTCGTTCCCACAGCCTCTTGCTTTTGATTGATGCACGGCACAACGCCCAATCCGAATGACGCTGGTTCTCGACCGGAGCCTTCGAGATGAGCGCCTCCTTTTTCACGCTTGGCGACGTACGCCGCCCGCTTTTCCCCCCACGATCGGCACGAGATGAGCTAATCTGTACGCATGCGGATTGCCACCTGGAATGTCAACTCGCTCAAGGCTCGCCTTGAGAAGGTCATATGGTGGTTGGATCGGGCGAAGCCCGACGTGCTGCTGATGCAGGAAACAAAGCTGGTAGACGCGGACGCACCTGCCGAAGCATTCAAGCAGGCTGGATACGAGCTGGTGCATCATGGTGAGGCCCGATGGAACGGCGTGGCGATTGCAAGTCGGTGCGGGATTGGGAGCGTAAGCATGAATTTCGGAGAGCCGTTACGGACGGTGCGGACCTCGGATACCGGTGATGATGAACCACTGGCTGAGGCGCGGATGCTCGCTGCCGAATGCGGCGGCATGCCCATCATTTGTATATACGCGCCGAACGGCCGGCAGGTCGATTCGCCGTTTTATGAAGCGAAGCTCGCCTGGTTCGACAAGCTGGCTTGCTGGATTACAGCGTTCATCACAGCAGAGACACCGGCTGTCATCGGTGGTGATTTCAATGTGGCGCCCGAGGATATCGATGTATGGGATCCTCAGGCTTGCCATGGCGGCACACACGTCTCCGGGCGAGAGCGGCAGGCGTTTGCACGGCTGTTGCGCGCGGGATTTGTCGATGCATACCGATTGCACCATCCGGAACCCGGACGGTACACGTGGTGGGACTACCGAGCCGGCAATTTTCATAAAAACATCGGCATGCGCATCGATCATCTGCTCGTGACGCCGCCGTTGAAAGGCCGCGTAGTCTGGTCCGATATCGACCGCGAGGCGCGAAAAGGCAAACCGTTGCCCTCGGATCATGCACCGGTGGTTATTGACATCGATAGCCCCGGCCATCCGTTCGACGCCGGCTGGGCGTCGGCGGAATCACGAATCGCCGCGCGTACGAGAAAAGAGCGATGACTACAGGCCGGTGCGGACGGTGCTGCATCGGATGGTTCTGGCGAGGTCATCCTACCTCTGCCGGAGTCGCATCGACGCATGTACAGACAAAGAGTTCCCTGACCACTTTTTTTCCTATTGATGAGTAGCAATCTTCCCCCTATTCGTAGCATAGCGGCCGTCCCCTCGCCTTTCATACTCTGATTCCGTGTCTTTACGCTCCTTGCACCGTTCGCTAGGGTTTGACCCAGTAGGTGTACGGCTCAGTGTTGTTATGCTCGAACCTCCAACCGAAGTACACGCACATCGCGTACGGATTCTTCGTATGTGTGATCGAACTGGTGCTTTTCTGGAGACACAGCGCCCGCTTCTCACCGGACCTCGCACACAGCGGTTGATCCCCCTCGCTGCCACAGTGGCGCTGATCAGCCTTGGGGCACAAACAGGATGTCGTCCCACGCCTCATGCAGTTCTCAGTCAATCTTCACACGCTCCGGTTATGATGAGCGAACGTGTGCCGCAGGATGTCCGTCGCTTGGCCGTATGGTATCCCCGCACGTCCGAGCAAGAACTGCTGTACGGGTACGGGAGGCTCGAACAGGCCACGTTTCAGCTCAAAACACAACGCTCGTGGATCAAGATCGTCGAACGGCGCGACATCGGCCGATTGACGGATGAACAGCGGTGGCAACTCTCAGGGCGAGTCGGAGATGACAGTGCGGTACGGATCGGCAGGTGGCTCGGCGCGGACAGCATGGTCCTGTTCAGGATTGAAGGCCCGACCATGAGGGAACGGATGCTCGCACGCTTGTACGGGAGGATGCCGCCGTTCGTGGTATCGAGCAAGATTATCTCGGTGGAAAGCGGCGAAGTGCTGTACCACGACGTCGTCACCGCTATGGCGGTTCCCCCATCCGGCGAGTGGGGGGACTACGAAAGCGATTATGAATTGCAACCGGCGATGCACGCCGCGCTCGATCATGCGTTGTCCGTGGCGATCATGCATCTGACCCAATCATTTCGGTGAGCGGAGCTCGCAGAGCTCCACCAAACCCCTGAAATCGATCCCAAGACCAGGAAACCGTTTCCGTCGAATCACCCACCGGCAGTCATCAACCTCGGCAGCCCCGGCCATCCGTTCGACGCCGGTTGGGCTTCAGCGGAAATCGTCGCGAATCCTGGCACACTGTCAGTGATGCGCCGCAGGGCGGTGGGGATGCCACAGGAGGCGATCACGTCGCGAACCGCCGCGTCTCGGAACGGGACTCTGCTTCATTCCGATGAGCCTGATGGTCGGCCGCATTCTTTGCGTGGTAAGAGGATGGATTTACGCGGAGTCAATCGGACCAGGACGTTTCGCTTCGGGGCTGATACCGTACGCAAGGGCCGGTCAGAGTGTGAACCCGGCCGGCCTTGCCCTGTATGTTCTTCCGCCACTATTTTTTCTTTCCCATTGTTTCTTGGAGCAGTGATTTCCATTCGTCGCGGTTGACGGCCGGCATCGTCGTGATCTGGATGTGCCCCAGCGAGGCATTCCTCACCGCTGCCTTCATGGCCGTCTTGTTGTCCGGAAAGTCCCAGATGGCGACGACGTCGTATTCGCCCAGGCAATAGTAGGCCTGGACCAGCTTGCCGCCGAGCGCCTGGGCGTTCTTCTTGACCATCTCGGCGCGCTCGATGCCATGGTCCTTCATGGTTTGAAGACCATGTTGGGTAAACTTCACAAGGCTCACGTAGGTTGGCATGGCAGACCTCCTTTGATGGGGCGACGCGCAGGGCGTCGAGTAAGGAAATCTTAGGCGCTTTCGGTCGGCTAAAACAAGCGAGGTGTCGATCGGCCATTGGTTCCATACGTGGCGGAGGCAGTTCGAAACCTCACCCCTTACTTCTCCTGCCGTGCGTCTATCGCATTTCCCACTGATTTCCCATCAAGCCCACTCGAACGCGGCGTCGGGTGGGATCATCATGTGGCTTGCCGTCGATGCTCATGCGGATATCGGCATTGATATTCCCCACCAGATAATAACTGTGCTCCACGAGCCCTTTGACGATCGGTGTGCAGTCGATCTGATGAACCTTATTATGGACATGGGTCGGCCGCGCGGGCCCGTTGGAACCCAGACGATCGGGATTGCCTTTGGTGTAATCCGATATGACCAAGGCGGCATCACCTCGGTTGTGGTAGACGCTGATGCTTCTGGCTAATTCGTGCGCGCGCCACAAGGGTTGACCTTCTTCCAATGCCGTGTCGTCGACGTCGGGTGCGCACAAAAAAATGTGCTCGAACAGGCGGGGCAAGGCGTTTCCCGGCGTGAAGGCGTCGCACCGCTCGAGGGCGTTCTGCAGCAAATAATTGCCCATGGAGTGGCAAAGGAGATGGAGGTCCTGCTTGCAGAGCTGCTCGTCCGCGCGCCGCAGGCTCGCGAGAAAATCCCGTACTTTGAGAATGCCTCGTCCGACGGCGTTCCCGGACCCGGCCGCTTCCGACCGGTCCGATTTATAGGAGACGAACGGCAACCCCAGGCCGTCCGACGGCCAGGTGAACAGCACCACTTGCACGTTCTGCTCGGCATCCCTCTCCGGGCTATGGTTCAGCATTTCCTGAAGCGACAGGGCCGTGCCGACGGCCTCGGTCCAGGAGACATTGAAGCCATGGATGAAAATCACGACGTCCGTGTTCTTGCGCATGATCGTCTGCAGATCGGAAAACGCCGCTTGCGAACCCAACTTAATGTTGTCCTGTTGGTCCTCCGCAATCGACCGATTGATCTTCTCCCGATAAGCGACGATGTCGGCGGACTCGGCGCACCTTGCCAGGTACTTGATCAGTCCTTCACCGTCTCCTCGTCCCATGGGTTCGCAGTCCGTATCCAGGTGCTTGGTCAATTTGGCATCATCGACCGTGACGGTCAGACGGCCGAAGCGGAGATTCTCGACTCCGTCGTCGCTGAACTTCTTGCCGTAACCGTCCGGGTGCCAACGATCATTGCCGAGGTGGTTGCGATTGGTCGCGTAAAAGAGTCGTCGCTCAGCCATCTTCTTGGCTCCTTGTCTGAGACGTGAGGTGCAATCACCGCCGTCGGGCGGCGCCGGGCGAGATGTGCTTAGCCGCTTCGACCGGGAATGTCAAGAATGCACCTAAGCTTTTCTTCGTGAGCGACGGGGCCGGCTGATCGTGGAAGACAGCGTGTCGTTCCAACACGACGGGTGAGGAATTGTGTCTCTATCCCGCCGCGAGTGCCTTCAGGAGAAATCCTTGAACCTGTTCGCGCGCATTTCGTGAAGGCCGGCCTGCTTCGCCCTGCGCTCTCCACGAACCGATCAACGTGCTGTGGGCCTTGACCGGCTTCCCGTCCATCCGGTACTCGATCGCTCCATCGAATTGGAAACGGTCCGGGAAACGCGCACGTAGCGTGGTGATTTTGTCGGGATGTGAGACACAATCGGTTTCAAATCTCAAACCGAGAATTGCGGCGGTGCTGCGCTCGGCATGAGCGACATCTTCAGACGAAAGGCCAAGAGACTTGCGGTCGGCATCCGTATACCACCAGAACCGGAGAGGCAGGGCCGGTTGGGCCACGACGACGGCTCGTACCGCTGGGTGATCCAGCAGCGCGAGAGGGATCGGGCCTGACATGCAGTTGCCGATGATGCCCACGTGTTGACGGGGATGCCGTTCTCCTACCGTCCGTACCACGCCTCGCAGCCACGTCACGACAGGAGCGCTTCCCTGGGCGGGGATGCCCCATTCGCCGCCGGGGAAAAAGTCCATGAATCCCTGGAACCAATAGGCCCACAATCCCGTCGTCAGGGAGAACTTCCCTTTCTCGCCGAAGAGGAGCGGCACATACACCGTGAAGTCCTTCGAGAGCTCCTCTGCGTAGGCCAATGTTCCCGGAGATAGTCCGGTCAACTCATGGAGCAAGAGCAGCGGCGGTTTGTCCGCGCCGTCATTCAGGCAGAACACCGAATGGGTGATCCCGGCATGAGCGAAGGGTCGTTCGAAACACTCGACCCAATTGCGGGTGGGTGTTCCTTCTTCTTTGGCATGAGGCGCGCACATCCCCATTTGGGCGGCGCCACAGCCGGATAGGAGAAAGACAGCCACGATAGTGTGGAACAGGGAGCCGTGCGTTGTCCTCATGTCATTCCTTCGCCGCAATTTTCGCGGGTTCCTGGTTCTCTCGTCGTCGAGCAACGCAGCGGGAGCTTGCCAGTGTTCACGGAGCAGTGCAAGAACCTTCCTGAGTCGGACACCAGGGGTTCCAGAAGATTGATGAATGAAAAATTGATTCGGTTGTTGAAGGACGCCCTTAAACAATGATCCTACCGCGCTGTTCCATGTGGGGAAGGGATATGGTACGCTCCGCCGCTGTGGCTCCCGAGAGAGAACAGCATGTCACAATCCCGGCGTCTCCTGATGCCATCAGCCCGGACTGGCTGACGCTGGCGTTACGGCGTGCAGGTGTGCTTCATCACGCCAATGTCGTGGCCGTCAATGTGCGGCCTGTCGCGGGCGGCAGTGGCTTTGTGGGCCAGACGGCCCGCTTGCAGATTCGATATGACCGGCAAGAAGCAAGCGCTCCCGCCACTGTCTTTGCCAAACTGTCCTCGGCGGATCCTGCTATCAGGCAGCAACTCCGGAAGGTGGGACTCTATGAAACGGAGGCCGGTTTTTACCGAGACGTGGCGCCGCTGCCGACCTTCCCCTTGCCGGTTCCTCGGCCCTATCTGAGCCTGTACGATGAAGAAACGAGCGAGTGTGTCCTGCTGCTGGAAGATCTCGGTCAGGTGGAGTTCGGAGACAATCTCACCGGCAGTTCTTCAGCGGATGCTCCCATGGTCGTCCGGCACCTTGGGCGCTTACATGCGCGATTTTGGAATGACCCGTTCCTGAAAGAGTGGCCCTGGTTACGTACGCTCACCGATGAAGCCGAGACCCGGATCGGCCTGTATCGGGCGATGTTGCCGCGATTCGAACAACGGTGCGCCGACTTTCTGACACCGACCTTGCTGCGGTCTGCAAGAAGGTTTGGAGAAGTGTTTCCGCAGTATGTGGAGCAGACTTCAGGCAAGCCGCAGACCCTGACCCACGGAGATTTTCGGGCCGACAACTTTGCCTTTACCACGACGCGCGAGGGCAGAGGCGTGACGGTATTCGATTGGCAAGTGGCACGGCGCGCGCCTGGTCCTCGGGATCTGGCCTACTTCCTGTCCGGCTCGCTCCCCGTGGGGGAGCGCCGCGCCACGGAAGAGTCGCTGCTGAAACTGTATGAGGAGGCGCTGGCGGCCAATGGCGTTGAAGGATATACCGGCGAGAATCTCAGAAGGGATGTTCAAGCCGGACTTGCCGCGCCGCTCACCACCTGGGTCATCGCCGGAGGCATGCTCGACTTTTCGAGTGAACGTGGAGCCAACTTGGTGAGGCAGGTATGCGAACGGCTCGATGCCACGTTGAAGGATTATCAGTTTATCGATTATCTAAACAAGCTTGCCGCGCCTCGTTCCGGGTCCGGTCGCACAGTGAGACTGGAGAAACACGAAACGTATTCCGCCGGATATGATCCGATGGTGCTGCAAGGGCTTGCCAGACGAACCGCAGCCCGGGATGCCGCGTTCTTCATGCCATACCTCAAATCGGACATGCACGTGTTGGATTGTGGATGTGGGCCGGGGGGCATCAGCGTCACGCTGGCGGAACTGGTTCCTCAGGGACGGGTAGTGGGAATCGATATTGAGGACAGCCAGCTTGAGATGGGGCGCCGAGAGGCCCAGCAGCGCGAGATCGGGAACGTCGAGTTTCACCACGCCAGCCTCTATGCGCTTCCGTTCGCGGATGGAACCTTCGACGCAGTGTTGGCCCATGCCGTGCTGTATCATCTCGCCGAGCCGATGAAGGCCTTGCGGGAACTGTGGCGCGTGCTCAAGCCTGGTGGGGTGATCGGGCTGCGGGATGCCGATTTTGATGGGGATGTGTACTATCCTGCCGATAAGGACGTCGAACGGTTTTGGAAATTGACGGTGCAGGTGATCGAACATCACGGCGGCGATGTCCGGTTCGGACGCCAACAACGCCGGCTGTTGCGGGAGGCTGGATTTCGGAATGTGGTTGGCTCAGCGTCGTCCGATGCCTTTGGCACACCCGAGATGACCGCCGGCTTCAGCCGTTACTTCGGCGGCGTGTTTTTGAATCAGCACCGCGAAGTGATTCTGAAAGAGCAATGGGCGACAGACGCTGAGCTCATCTCCATGCAGAATGCGCTGATCGCTTGGGGCGGCAGTCCGGACGCCTTCTATGCCCGCTGCCGATGCGAAGCCGTGGGGTGGAAGTGATCGTGCTGCTCTATTCATTTCTTAAGGGGACTTCGGTGCAGTGGTCTCGGCCAGTCCCACTGGCCGAACAGATCAACGTCAGTCCTCCTTCCGCTTCGATAAGAACCTGGGTCAGCGATCTCAAAACATTCGAACGAGCGCATGACTCCGTTTGGCGTTGACCGGAGCAGCAGGGAGAAGGGTTGCACTTCTCCCTGCCTCATCTCCTCCAGAGCCGCTTTGTAATCTTTCAGGCCGTACGGCGGGATGGAATCCGCCGATGTATCGTTGCTCTCGTCCGCCCAATGGGTTTCTGTCGCGGCCGGCCATTGTTCTCGATGGTCTCGGCTCGATGATCACCGGCTTGAAAGACGAGTTCGAGTCCGAACTGCTTCAGGGTGCCGACATCTCGCGCCTCGGCATCCCGGATGGTCAACGTCCACGAGCCGTTGAGGCTCTTTCCCTTGAATCCGGCCAACGCGATGGTGTCCAACATGTCGTAGGTCCGTTTGATATTGTGGGCCGCCCCTCCCGCGCGGTTATGTAAGGAAACTTTGGCGGGAGTGATTCCGCGAGGAGGACTCAATGTGACGATGAGATCACCGATGTAGGTATGTGCCAGATCGAGATGAACGATCAGATTCTCCACCGGGGTCTGGTCGTTCACCTCCAGCGAAACCGAGACGGTGTGAAGATCCGGGAGCGGCTCGTTGAATGTCCGGCTGATCAGAACACGGTTTTGTGCCGACGGTTGTGCCAGAGTGACCGCCGTCTCAGCATTCAGACGACCATAACCGTAAAACCGGCTCCAGCCAATGGTGTCGTAGTGGCCACCATTGGGATCGATCTTGTCGCACGCTTGCTTCAGAATCTCTCGCACTTCCTGCCATTTGAGATCGGGATTGACCGACAAGACCAACGCCGCGACACCGGCCGCCCCGGGACAGGCGCTGGAGGTCCCTCCGAAACTGTTGGTGTAGTTGCCCCGCGGGTCTCCTTCGTTCGAATTACCGGTGTTATATCCTTGCAATCCGGTGCGATCGGTGGTCCAAATACCGGGCGTGAGAGGGGCGGGGTGTTGAAAGGGAGCATGACCCATGTCGCTGCTGGGGAAGGAACACCAGACCGCCTTCCCAAAATCGCTGTACACGCTGCGCTTGCCCCGATCATTGCAGGCCGCCACCGCGATAACGCGCTCATAACTGGCGTATCCATCGTTCTCGACACTTTCGTTCCCGTTGCCGGCCGCGAAGAGCACGATGCAGCCCTTGCCGCCTCGGCCTTTCGTCGTGGCATAGTCGATGGCCAGTTTCGTGCTGGCGGGGAGCGGGACTTTCTGATTGTGGGTCGGATCGTTGGGGTTCCACCATTGCCCATCTGTCGGCCCCCAACTGCACGAAATCACGTCAGCTCCATGGTCGGCCGCCCATTCGAACGCCTCCGCTTCTTGCTGCGAGCCGAGCGCGGAGTTCAAGCGAATCGGCAAGAGTTTCGCGGTCGGCGCGACGCCGGAGGCCTTGACCAGTCCACCCGCACAGGCCACTCCGGCACAGGCGGTTCCATGGTCTTCTGTAAAATGGGTATCTTTGGGCCGAGGATCACTGGTGCCGAGCGTGGCATCGCGAGGCGCGACGACTTTTCCCGCTCCGGAAAATTCCGGGTGATCGATGTCGACTCCATCATCGATGATGGCGATCGTCGTGCCTGCTCCCGTCGTCACCTGATGGGCCGCCTCCACGTTCGCACTGGCGGAGACCGAGGTGCCGTTGACGGTGGTGGTCTTCAGGTGCCATTGCTCGGCCGCGATCGCGCGCCGACCTTTCGGTCGAACCAGTTCCGGATGGCAATACTCCACGTCTGTTCGACTCAGGAGCGAGGAAGCCGTGTCGAAGATGGACGTGCCGGTGCCCTCCGGCGCCCCGACAAAGAAGGCATTGGTCGCATACGTCAATTCTTTCTTGATCGTGAGCCCCGCGTTCCGGATCACCGTGCGGCAGTCTTCGGGATCCGCCTCATCGACGAATTTGATGAAGAGGTTTTCGGTATAGAGCACCGGCTCTCCCGACTTTTCATCCACCATCACACCGCCGGCAAATCGGACGTCCGGAGCCGTGCGCAGCGCCGATTTACGGCTGTCCAACGACCTGCGTCCCGTCCCCGCCGGAACCCGGTAGACTTCAACGCCGGCTTCCGGAAACGTGACGACGAGATGTCCGTCGGCCACTTCCCCGGACTCCGGCGTGGGCACGGCGCCGCTTCTGATCGACCGGGTGGAGTGCGTGCGGACTGCGATTAAATCGTCGCTCTTGCGGAGCGTGATCGGGGGTTCGTTCTTCTTGCCCAATCGAACCTGTGTCAGTTCAGGCATGGCATCCTCCTCGAATGAGTGAAAGGTGGGGGTGCGTTTGTCGATCGGTCACCAACGGATAGCTCAGATTGGATAGCTCAGATTCGTATGTCTTCCCAGGTGCGAATTTCCGTTCGCATGGGGCGTAGGGTTCGCCGTTCCTCGGTAGTATAGCCGTCGAACTGTCGCAACTCGCCGAAGTCTAAGTTCGTGAGTTCTTCGATCTGTCCGATACTCACTTGATAGGTCTTGTATCGGCCGAAACCGAACGCGCGCAGCCGTTCGAGCAGATCGGATTGGCTGATCATGTAGGCGGTGGCGGACGGTCTTCCTTCGGTGACGACGGCGACGACTTTCCAATATTCTCGCGGGAGTTGTACGCCGCGATACTCCGGATCGTCATCGCGGAAGACGGGGCCGGTGAACACCGTGACTTTCAATTGGTGCGCGCGGGAATTGTGCAAGATATAGTCTTCCAGGCCAACCCACGTCCGTTGGTTGAAGTGCGCATGCTGCGGCGAACAGTTGGTGAAGTGGAACGTATCGTGATTGGCGGTGGTCGCCTCTTGTCTCCCGCCCCAGACCGGGTCTTCGCGCCGGACCAGGTGACCGCGATCCAGTTCGTTGTCGGCATACAGCACTTCGCCGGTTTGAAACTGCTCGTCCATCCGAGGGTCCAGGCTCCACCGGTCTTTTCCACGCCGGAGTCTCTTGAAACGTCCTCCGTTGATGTTGCAGGCCACATAGAGCGCTAGCCGGCGCGATTTCGACATCACGATGGAAAAATGTTGGTACTTGAGTTCCGTCCCGCAGTCGTCCCGCAACGGGGCCGCGTCATCCTGCCGTATACCGGTGAGCATCGGGTGAGGCACCTTCAAACTTTCGAGGAAGGTCGCGCTATAGCCCGATCGCCCTTCATACTCGAAGGCCGATCTGATCATCGAAACCGGTTCAAGATCACTCGTAGTCCGGGGCGTGGGAGCTGCCTTGTCGGATAATTCCCGGAGGGTTTTCATCTGGGACAATTCAGTTGTCGCAGCCACGATCATGATGCGCTTCCTTCGTCGGTGAACACGCGACACACGAATCTACACCATTTCGCTGAGGTCGGCTAGAAGCCGCACATACTTTCTATGCCAGTGGTATTGCGCCCACGCCTTCGGTCGCTGAAGGACCTTGCAAACTGCCGGCCACTAACCGATAAGAGCAAACTCGAAGGATTTATGAAGAAAGAAGGTCGAGACGAGATTCTGGTACTGAATCTCTTTTGATACGGTGGTATCCATCTTGATACACCTTGAGGAGTCCGGAGATTACCGTTCTGTTTCTTCGCCGGCGTTGCGACCGACTTGGCTGGTTTGGGAATTCACCTGGTGCCTTTTGCTCTCGTTGCTGCTGTGTCCTCAGCCTGTACTTCTTTGAGTTCATAGAGGCCCACTATTCCAACGAGTTTCTGAACTTTATCCTGTAACAACTTTTGTCGCCGTGCCGCAAGAGAGCCACTCTCAATTTTATTGAGTCGGCTGGGAAAAGTCTACTTATCGCGGAGCGTCGCCACGTCTTGCACCAGCTACGCCGTTATTGTGTCAAACACGGCCCATGTCTTAGGCCCTACGATACCATCGGGCACCAGGCCGTGTTCGCGTTGGAAAGCTCGGACTGCTGCTTCCGTCTTGCCTCCAAAAATACCGTCGACATCAGTCACCCCGGTTTTTTGCTGTATTTGTTTAACTAACTCCCCAGTTGCGCCACGCCGCAAAGTCGCTCTTCCAGGAGCAGCTCCTGCTCCAGTTGGTGGCTCAACCGCAGGAATTAAGAGCGGTGCCGGTGCTGTTCCGCTCATAATTTCCGAGACGGAAAGACGGAAGGCATTCATATCGAAATCAGGATCTGATTTGCGACCTGATGGCAAGGCATACTCTTTATGCCCAGCACAGAAATCGACAGTCTGTCCAATGTGCCGTAAAATAGCCGCCACACCGCGGTGATAAGCATTCAGTTGTACATCAGGCCAAGGAAAATCATCAGCGCCGCCAGTATTCTCTGCTTCAATACCGATAAAACTCGCATTTCCGTCGGTTACGCCGCACCAGCTACCCTTGCCTGCATGGTTACATTTTCCCGCTCCAATTACGTAATACGTACCATCGCGTCCCAGTCCCAGCTGTGACAGCGGTCCAGGAAGATCGCTGCGCCCCTCGATGAGGGTTCTTAAACTAGGCATGTTTCCATTCTTTGGCCCCACAGTATGGTGGCACAGGATACCCAGGATCTTTTTTACATCACCGCGCCCTCGGCTCTCCCAGCCGTCAACCTCTGCCACTTTTAATCCGGCTGTTCTTAAGACCGAAGGGAGCCAAGTTAAGGAATAAATCATTTCAGGCCACTCCTCCCTTTGCTGGAGGCAGTTCGTCGTCAGGAGTTGCGTTAGTGATAGGAACTTCGCAAGCGTCCATATGGCTCTCGCTCATTGTGTGCGGGTCGGCAGAGGTTGCCGATTGTGATGCTTGAGCAGCGGTTGGGCTGCCGTTTACACTAGACAATTTTTCTTCGTCCTTTCTTTTCAGCTCTGCGGCCCGGGAGGCAAAATAGAAACTGGTGACAGATGTCATTAGCGTGCCAATAAGTATCAGCAGTTGCTTGGCAAGATCGGTGGATTCTTGCGTCGGAGATGGACGTATGTGAACTGAAAAACGACGATCCTCGGGCCCGCATGGTTCTGATGAGCTCGCGCAACGTTCAGGCACAATGGCAATTACCTGATTCTCACGGATTTTTACTATATTCAATAACGCTTGCTCCTCTACGCCTGGGATGACATACGGCTTATGATCCGATTGGAACAACATAATGGAGATAATGGCAAAGAGGACAATCAATGATAAGGCAATGGCTGCCCTGATCGATCCTTCTGGAAGGGCCAGAGGCTGAGAGGGATCGTGCAGCTTCAATCTTGCAAACAATGTGGAAATCAAAGCCAACGCACCGAACAGAATCATGATTCCGAAGATCGCCAGAATAGGCAATCCTACTGGTTGATTACGGCCTATCTCATCGATTCCATAATACAAAGCGACACAAGGGAGCACGACCAGTGCCAGACCTGCGCCAACGGCTCCGCCAAAGTACTTCCCTTCCTTCTCGTTCACTGGCTCTTTCGATAACTCTGTCATTTGATCTGGCATGCTTCACATCCTCTAGATTTGTGATTCTCAAGTGTTCGCTAGTCGAGCTCTTCTGTTTCACCCTGTGAATTCACAGGGGCAAACACAGTATAGAGGCTTGCGGGTACGATGCGCTGGTAGTAATCCAGACGATCTTCTTGGCTGAACTAGAAGTTCAGATATCGTTTCAACTGGATCGCTTTGTTTTGTCCTTTGAAGGACACAAGGGCGTACAACATGAACTCCCCCCACGCTTTTATTTCAAGATCAAAAGGAGCTTTATTCACTGTCCTTTCTCGTTCCGAAAAAGTTGGATGAAGAAGATAGGTTGCCTTATCTATCTTATCCAAGATAGAAGCTTCATCCGCGTCAAGGTATATTTGGACCTGATAATAATCACTCTTGGGGATTTTGCGAGCACGATGGCAGACGTAAATGCTATCCCTAGGAATTCCGACAGCCTTGTACTGCTCTAGCTCCTCGAGATTGTCGATAATTCCTTCAGCCGTCGGTTTGGGAACCCCGGGTGCTGCCAACAACCCTTTTTTCACATGTTCAATATCACTTACGGCAAGCAGTTCTGTGCGTGGCGTGCTGGGAGGCGCAGGCGGGCCCGGCTCCTTCGGGGCTCGCTTCAAACTGGCTATTCCAGAGCCCCATGGAAAACTGAACTCCTGAATCTGAGGAAAAACCCAGATCAAAACTGCAACTGCGCCTATCAATAAGAGTACCTTGTATACCCAATCAAAGTAGAACTGCCAATTCGCGTGTGAGGCTTTGCTCTCTTCTACATCGATCTTCTTGCCTTCTACTTGCGCTTTTGTCATCTCTGCTTCTGCTCTTGTTTTTTCTGCTTGTGCCTTGAGGTTCTCTGCCATGCCCGTTGCATGAGCCTTGATCTCTTCTACTTCTACCTTTTTCGCTTCAGCTTGTGCCTTGACCATCTCTGCATCAGCTTTTACTTTCTCTGCCTCTGCCTTTAGGTTCTCGATTATATTGGATGCTTGGGCGGAAACGGTTCGCGAATAATTTGTTCCGCTCTTGCTAGCTCAAAGAGATGGAACGTTAAGCACAATGGGATCAAGAGTGTTATGAAAACCAAAGGACGAATTTTAGTAATATGCCTAAATGATTGCATGGTGAACGCTCAGATCAAGGGCTGTATGGATGAGAAAAAGGCATCTTTCCTTTAATATGTTACCTTCCATCCATAAGTGTCGGGAGCTTGATCTACTCGATCAATCTGTTTGATGCAGTGGTGATACCAGACAGCTAGGACTAGATCTTTGAGTCTCGAATTGCGCGATTCGCAGTCTGGCAGCTGATAAGTAAAATCAGCTGGATTATCACGCTTAAAGTCAGTAGCCATGTTGTTCCTCCTGAAACGATGGGCAGCTATCTTTTTAAAGAAGAGATGTAATAGTCCACGGCCTTTAGAACTGTCTCCCGCTTCCCCCATTCGTCCGTGAATTGCTTCAGATGAAGTTTCTGTTCTTCTAGTTCTTTTTGCAGGGTAGCGGTATCTGGGATGCCGTTGTCGCAATTAGGTGGCGGCGGTGAACCATCAACGCGTGGCGGGCAATCAACAGAGAAGCTATTCCTGGGCCGCTTCAGCAATCCCGTAAGCAGTTGGATCGATGATACAAGCTCACTGTGATAATCAATCACTCCATCAAAAGTCATTCTTGCTTTAGGGCTCGGCGATCCTTTTTTAGGATCCGCAATAACAATGTTTGCACTTGCTTCCCTATAATTGTTGAATTCATACTTGTCGGGAAGATACTTAATTAAGTCATCAAGTTGCTTGACCGTATGGCGGGATATTGCATCATCTTGACCGACAGGAGGCTTCGTTCCGAGCTTTGTAAGACCAGAATAGACTTCCCGAAGTAAAGTTAAGGTTCCCAGCCCACTCTTGCCTGATAGCTTATCCGAGAAGGCAGCAGCTTCGGCGGCCCTGACAACTGCGTCAGCTGTGTTCCCCTTTAATTCCCCCTCGTCATCTTTAGCAAACATGAACGCCGCACCGGGCTGAGACACAGCTGTCTTGCCTACGGCTAAGCGCTGGTATATTCCCGATGACTTGCCAGTGTCAAAAATTCCTCCATAGCGCAATTCCATGATTACCTCACCATGGTCTTTCGCTCCATCTCCCATTGAATTTTGTGCGGTTGTGATTTTTTCGGCAGACCGATTAGTTGGAACAACTGCTAGCTCAGCCCGTTGATAGCCAAGCTTGGCCTGAGGTACTTGAGTTGCTGGATTCTGAGAGACTTCCACACCGATCGACGTTCCGGTGGCAGCAATAACCGAGTGGTTATAACTGTGGCAACCCATTTGGACGCTCAAGCCAACGCCCAGTGTCAAGAGTAGCAACAGCTTCATTTCATCGAACATGTTGTCCACCATCTTCTTCCTCCATTTCCGCGCTAGGTGTATTCACGGTCAAAGGCCCACCAAATGGTTTGGATACTTCCACCCGAACATCGGATGCTCCCGGAGCAACTGTTACAACCGTACTTGCTGTGTATCCAATACCAAATTTAAGCCCAGGCCGGTCAGATAAGGTAATTCCGAGCGCAGTAAGATCAGTAGCAACAACAGCATTGCGGGAAGCCTCGTTAGTAGATACCATTCCGAAACCGATCACGATGTGATGTCTCGAATTGTTTTTTCCGTTCATGCTCACAGCACAGCCTGACATTGGTATCAGGAAAATTAATAAGGTTAGATATTGAATAATCCGTCTGTTTTGAAAACACCCGGTTATCATTAGAATAGCGTCACAAGCTCGGTGTCAGCGCGACTATTGGCTTTTCCCGTGCTCCGCGCCGCTTTGCGGTACGGAGTTTCACCGGGCGGTGAGAGTGACCGTGAGCAATAGGAGCAACCACCCAATGTTCAACCACAATGAGCTGCGCATAGGATACCCTTCAAACCAAAAGCGATATGATGCCAAGCACGCCACTAAAATCTTGATGTGCGCATGAACTAGTCCGATCGGTCATGCTGCTTGTCCATCAACAAGCTGTGTAATTTCATGTGCAGTTCCTTCCAGCAAAGAACGGACCACACCGGAATCCATGAGTATCATGTGAATTTCCAAGTATTGTGACGATGGATGATGTCGGCAGCATGTCGAGGTGAATCTCTTTCGATTCATGAAGTATCGAATCAGATTCATAGCTCTTTCTCGAACCGTCAGATTCTTGTGAGCGCGCTCGAATCTTATGACTATTCACACGCATTTCGAGGAATATGTCTCATTCATTCGCGGCGGGATGGTAGCGCTGAAGGAAAGACGAAGATATGACTCGGAGGTGTAGAGAAGAACAGATCTATAAATAGATACGTATAGCTCTACACTGAAATTAGAGCCCAATGGTCTTCTCCGCTACTTTTTATGTGTTCACATGAGAATCGTCTTGCGGCGGCAGCGTGGCATCCAGCATGGCACGCTGTTTCAGCAGTGCTGTCCGAGCTTTCGCGAGGGTGCAGCGGGCAAATGTGATGCTATCGCCGGGACTCAGCTGGGCGGCGAGGGGGAGATCCGCAGAGATCACCACGGCGATCTTGGGATAGCCGCTGGTGGTCTGACGGTCGGCCATCAAGAGAATCGGTTGTCCGTCCGGCGGTATTTGTAGCGCTCCCATCGCCGTGCCATCGGAGATGAATCGGGCCGATTCTTTCCAAGCGATTTTAGGTCCGGTCAATCGATACCCCATGCGATCTGATTGAGGAGAGACAATGTAGGCTGCTGTAGTCAATGTTGCGAATGAGTGTTCCGAAAAGAAACCTTGTTGAGGGCCGGGAATGATGCGAAGGGTTGCGGAATGTTCGTAGCGAGGGTGTAGGTGGTCTGGAAGTCGTGTGCCGATCGACCGATCTGTGGATTTACCTGGTTTCCCGCTGCACAAAATATCTCCCGACTTCAACGGCCGTCCTCCGAATCCGCCGGTTTCGCTCGCGCAATGTGTTGATCGGCTGCCCAAGGCCGATGGAACATCGATCCCGCCGGCGATGGCGAGGTACGCACGAGCGCCGGCACGTCGTGTGCCAAAGCTTAATCGGCTACCTCGTTGAACTGTGATGCTTTCCCACATGGGAATACTGTGGCTGTCGATGGTTGGAGAGAGATCCGCACCGGTGACGGCAATGACGGAGTCTTGTTCGAACTGAAGTTCGGGTCCTTTCAGCGTGAGTTCGAGCACCGCCGCCCGGTCTGGATTCCCCACCAATCGATTGGCGACTCTCGTGGAGAATGAGTCCATCGCGCCGGCGGCGGAAACGCCATAGTGTTGATAACCGTATCGTCCGAGGTCTTGCACCGTGGTGAGCCATCCACCTTTGACCACGATGATGCGGGGGAGATCGCTGTCGCTCATACGCGGTGAACATTGGCGACACGGAAGCCCGCCGATTCAATTTCCTGTCGAACGAGCTGGACGAACTCAATCGCGTGAGGGGTATCGGCATGAACACACAGACTCTCAGCTTGCAGAGAGATTCGCCGCCCATCGATACTCGTGACAGAGCCTGACAGGATCTCACGCAGTTGCCGACGAACTTGCTCCTCGTTGTTCAGCAGTGCGCCTGGTTGGGAACGGGGGACCAGCGTTCCATCAGAGCGGAACGCGCGGTCGGCAAACGCCTCCTGCACCACAGTGAGTCCGGCGCTTTTTCCGCTTTCAACGAGCACTGATCCCGCGAGGGCGAAGAGCAGCAAACGGCGATCGAAGGAAGCCACGGCTCGGGCGACCGCGTCAGCTGCTGTTCGATCTCGTGCCGCCAAATTGTAGAGCGCGCCGTGCAGTTTCACATGGCCGAGCGTGAGATGATCCGATGCCAGGACCTCGGCCAGGGTATTCAGTTGTGTGGTGACCAGTAATTCAACCTCTTCCTGAGATGCGTGACGATCCCGGCGGCCGAAATCTTGGGCATCGGGAAACCCCGGATGGGCGCCGATCGCAGTTCCGTATTGCGCGGCCAGCCTGGCGGTCCGGCGCATGAAGTGAGGATTTCCGGCGTGACCTCCGCACGCAATATTGACCGAGGTAATCAGCGGCATGAGGTGCGCTTCACGAGCCAGCGACTCCGGGCTCTCGTACTCACCCATGTCGCTGTTCAGATCAATGGTCGTCACCCTGTCCCTCGCGGCTCAGACGATCGAATTCACCGTGATCGATCGACTTGAATTGGACCATGTCGCCCGGTTTCAGCAGGAAGGGGACTGCGTTGCTTTGGCGATACAACGAAATTGGTGTCCGGCCGATCAGGCGCCAGCCACCAGGCGTCGTGGTGGGATAAATGCCGGTCTGGCGATCCGCGATACCCACTGATCCAGCGGGGACCTTGATGCGTGGAGTCGGTCGTCGAGGCATGGCCAGCCGCTCAGGGACGATCCCAAGATAGGGAAAGCCGGGACTGAATCCGAGCATGTAGACGCGATAGCGAATCGAGGTGTGTAGCTCAATGACCTGCGCTGGTGTCAGGCCTGCGAAGGCTGCGACTGCTTCCAAGTCAGGTCCCCATTCGTCGCCATACAAAACGGGAATCTCATGGAGGGTGCCATGCGACTCGTGTTCATGTGGCTTGGGCCGAGGCAGTCCGCGCAGCTTTTCTGTCAGGACAGAGGAATCCCATCGAAGCGGGTCGAACGAGACGGTGACTGATCGGTAGGCGGGGACGACATCCAGGATGCCCTCCCACGCTTGGTCAGCAATAGTTTTGGAAAATGCGATCGCGCGCGCATTGATCTCCGGATCGATCTCATTGCCGAACTCGATCGTGATGGCTGCGTCGCCGAGCGGCAAGATGCGGAATAGTTCTTTAGACGTGCGACGCGGCCGCCGTACATGAGCTTGTGGTGGCATAGACTCATGCCTCCGTCCTAACGTTTTTTTGTCGTGCTCAGAATCGATTTAGCCGCGGCGATACCGGACAGTGCCGCTCCTTCCATGAAGCCCTGCCATTCATAGAACGAGTTTGCATGTTCCCCGGCGAACAACAGATTGCCGGCCGGGATCCCCTCCAGACCGGCCATCGTCGTAAATTGGCCGGGGCGGTAACAGGTATAGCTGCCTTCCATCAGGGGGTTCGACGGCCAATGTTCAAGATGCGCGAGGTACGGTCCCCCCGCTCGGGTGGCAGCGCCGAGTGCACCAGGAAAAACGTGATTCAGATGCGTTAGAAATCGATCGGCTTCCGCCTGCACGTTGTTCGGATTCAAACCGGCCCCTCGTGCGCCACTGGAATAGTCGGTCAGCACAGCTCTGGTCTCCGTGCCTCGTGACGGATTCGTTTCCCATGTTGTCTGCATGTTCGCGAGATCGGCGTAGGCAGTACCGTTTCCGCCTAACGCTCTCCACGGTCGGCCGGAAAAACCGACCATCATTTTCGCGTTGGTGCCGTAGCCGAGTTCTTGGATCGCGGTCAGTTGAGGAGTGGGGATTGCCAGATTGGCATCGAGTGCAACGTCGCGGAGGATCGTAAAGGGGATGGCGAGCACGGCGACATCGTGCGCGAAGGTCACGGTACGGGAACCCTGCTGAAACGTGAGTTCGATGCGTCCGTCGCTCAACTTGCGGACTCGTATGAGTCTCGACTCATAGGTGATTTGTCCGGGAAGCTCACGCGTCAGTCCTTCGATGATCCGCTCATTGCCGTCGACCAGGTGATAACGTTCATCGCTGAACACGCCGAAGGGGGTGAACTTCGTGCGGCGGTCGGCATGAATGAACAGGAGAAACGCGAGACAGCTTTGTTCCTTCGCCGCGAGTCCATACTCGGCCTCATAGGCGGCGATGATGGCGGCTTTGGCGAGCGGCCCGGCGGGGACGCGGGCTCCGTTGTCCCCCTCCAGGTAGGCCAGCAGACTCGTACCGTCCAGGGCCACGTCGTCCGCCGTATGGGAGGCGGCCGTGACTTCTCGCGATAGCCGGTTCAGGTCGATCCGCATCACCGAGACGAAATCTCTAAATTCCGCCACGACGGCGGCTTCCGAATACCGCTGACCGCGAAAATGATAAAAGACTTCTCCCGGCTCCTTGTTCACATCCTCGAGACCGAGGCGGAATCGTCGGGCATAGCCCAACATCGTCTTATGGAGATTGTCGATGAGTTCGCCGCCTCGCTCCGCGACCTGGCCGGGGAAGAATCCTTGTAACGACCAGCAGCGGCCGCCCGTTCGCTTGGCCGCTTCGTAGACGGAGGCTCGAATGCCCCGAGTCTTCAGCATATCGGCGCACGCCAGTCCGGCGAGTCCTGCGCCGACAATGCCGATGGAGAGCGAAGAGGACGCCGGTTTCGCAACAGCTCGCAACGGAAATCCGGCCATGGTGCCCAAGGCCAGTGCGGCGCCGGTTGTGCCTGCACTGATCAGAAAATCGCGCCGCGATATCGCCTGTGATGTCCGGTTTAAATTCAACTCATGAATGGTTCCAAGGGCCTCATCGGCAGCACAGCCTCGGCGCTCGGCCAATAACGCAGCTCGTATCAAACGGATCAATGAACGAAACGAAACGGTTCGAGCCATCGGCACACCTCCGGTCGGTGAACGGTTCGGGGCGTATCTTACAGAAGGGGGAGACAAGCGGAAAGAGGTTGAGCAAGGACGGGGACGTCTCTTACGGAAGACGAATGCCATCGGTGATGGCGTAGGCCATTGCATAACAGATGAAGATCCCGGCTCCACCGACTGTGCCGGCCAGGACGGCCGTCGTCCAAGTGCTCCGTGACACCTCTTTGGCCAGGATGGCAAGCAGGATAGCGATGGCGGACTCGCCAAGGATGATGTAATAGGGCGTATGGGAGAGCATCCGGCAATTGCTGTACCGCCACCAGTTGATGTGCCGAGCCATTTCCTCGTAGTAAGGGATATTAATGGCGCCCAGGAGGCCGACTCCTGCTAATCCCCAGCTGCCGAATCGATTCCAGAGCCACAGTCCGATATACCCCAATTGCACGACGACGACTTCCCAGGCAAACGGCATCCAGAGGGGCGAACGCCATAGCATCGGACCGCCGCCGATGGAATAGTCGAGCGTCTTTGTAGAGTCCACCAGCCAGGCATCCGCCACCAGTTCCGTGAATCCCACGACCAGACCGAACAACATGAACCGGGCGAGCAGTCTGTCTCTATGTTGAACGACGAACCACAAGAGAACGGCATTGTCGACGAGGTTCAATGCCAGGCCGGTTTTCCAATCGGACCACGGCGCCAATGTCAGGAAGGCCACTGCGACGATGTTGATCCCAATGGTGGCCATGATGAGCGACAGTCGCTTCTGAGCCAGTAAGTCGTCGGTTTTCCGCCGGGAAGACGGCGACGCGGCAAGACTTAGCGGCTGGCAGTTGGGTACAAGCACAGGTGACTCCCTCATGCTGATATGTTGACCCTATGACCTGAACTACGAGACGGAAGTTATTTTGGATGTTTTGTTGACCGTTGATCCGATCGAGGAGAGCTCAAGGCTTGGATAGCGAAGAGGCGTTCAGCCCATCGAGGACACTGCGCAAAGCAGGATATAGGAAGACGTAGGAATGGGTGGTTACGTGGGTATGATCGGCGGAATGAATGATGTATGCCGATTCGAGATGAGCAGAACCGAGCATGAGGGAGCGTCAGCCCCCTCGTTCGCTTTCTATCAGAACGGGCCGTGACGGGCTCAGCCGCGGCGAAAATTCCGAAAGAATCATGGTCGATTGTTGGAGTTCATCGACCACCGGATGGGAGCCCATGTCGATTGAACCCTTAAAGAACGCGCCTTCCTCCAGTGAAAAGGACGGGGAGGAAATGTCGCCGAGCAGAACCGCCGGCTTCAGGAGTTGGATCTTGCCGCTTGCGGTGACGTTTCCTTGGATCTTCCCCCTGCAGACGACGGTCTCGGCGACGATCGAGCCTCGGATGACCGCGTTTTCGCCGATGACCAACATGCCCTTGGCGTGGATTTCTCCTTCAATGGAACTATCGAGTTGAACGGTGCTATGGAAGTGAACGATGCCTTTGAAGGTGACGTCTTTCCCAAGAACCGTAAAGTTTGCGTTGTCGGACTCGAGTTCTCGTTTCTTGTCCCACATGATGGTCCTCTTTCCCAGTGGTTTCGAAAAATGAGGGATTACCATACAGGAGTCGGTAGAAAGAATCAAAGGCTGATTTGGGGGGTGTGGCTCGGTGGAGAGGGCACTACTTCTTGTCGGATGGAGGATTCCGAGATGGTATGTTTTCCCAACGATTTCCTGCGATGCGGTCCATGTGAAAACTATAGCACATGAGGAAGTCGGTTCCATGACCTCGTGCGCGAGATGGAGTATTCGGATGGGATCGCGTATGATCGCCTCTCTTTCCATAACCGTTCTTGCCGGGGGAACCGGATACAAATGGATGTCGATACATCATCGCGATGGTTGGTGCTTGTCGGCTGCCTCAGTGCAGGACTTGGGGTGGCGGCCGGCGCATTCGGCGCCCATATGCTCAAAGGCCTGTTGGATCAGCCGACGTTGGCCGTCTACGACACGGCGACCCGCTACCAGATGTACCACGCGTTCGGCATGGTGTTGGCCGGATTTGCCGTGCGTCTCGGCCGCGATGCTGGAGCGGCCAAAGCCGGGTGGTTGTTTTTAGCGGGGACGCTCCTATTCTCCGGGAGTCTTTATGGAGTGTCGTTACTGGGTATCCGATGGCTGGGTGCGGTGACGCCGGTCGGGGGCGCACTGTTCATCTTGGGCTGGGCACTGTTGGCCTGGCGCACCTGGCGTTGGGCCGGGAGTTAAGGCTGACAGGGGGCCGTACGTTTCCCACTGATCGGTCCCCATCCTCCCGTGTTGTTCATAAACGAACCTTCAATTTTGTTGTCGTCTTTGATGAACAACAGGCTGTCTTCTTGAATCTGGCCGTTCTGCTCCCAGCGCAAGTAAATCGCATCTCCCAGGACGATGGTTTCCGCGGGTGTTGCGGCATGGGCTGGCGTTTGTCCGGGGGGAGGGAAGATGATGGTGGACTTCTGTTCTCCGTGGATCTGGTGATTGTGAATGATCCACTGCCAGGTCCCGCAGAGCCGAGCTTGGCCTTTCGCCTGTCGGATGCGGTCCTTCCATCCGTGGATGTCCCACCACGTCGCCGTGGCCCGTTGGCTGGACTCAAACGCCGTACGTTCGGCGGCCAAGAGCAGTTCGGTGTTCCGTGGCGGAGAGGTCGGCTGAGCGGTCCGAAGCGCCTGGTCTTCTCGTGCAAGGCGAAGCAGGTCTGAAAACGACGTCGTCCGACTACGGCCTCGCAACCACTCCTGTCGCGCGGCAGGAAGGGAGAGTAGGTCAGGGGACGAGCCTACATCACGACGAACCCCATCGGCGAACTGCCATGTCGCCAGTGTGGCCATCAATTCAGAGGCGGACTGGGACAACTCTGCCAGCCCCAGCTCCTTAACCATTCTACTTGGGAGCCGGGCCCCCAATGCTCCGGCTGCGTCCTTCAGTCCAAGCGCGGGCCCGATCGTCGTGGTAAACAGCTTCAGCGCCGCCGCATCCGAGTCGATGGCGGCCAGTTGGTCGGCTCGTTGAGTCACGACGGCAGCCAGCAGGGCCGGCGACACGTTCCCTTCTGCCATGGCAAGGGAGGCGGCGAATATCGAGAACAGCGCGGTCAGGAAGAAGCCGGTCGTGCCATGGCGATGCACGCGGTGAACCGGATCTCGGCCGATCTTACTCATGACACTGGCGGGGGTGCGAGCTGGCGCGTGGTGCGGAGTGCGATGTCGGATCATGTTCCTTGGAAACAAGACTTCAGGAAGCTCGTGGTTCTGTCCCAAGCAAGGGCCGAACTGTCGGGATCATAGGCATGAGGCTTCATCTCGTTGCAGAAGGCATGGGATGCCTCGGGATAGAGATGAATCTCGACACGCTTGGCATATTCGACCGAGGCGTGGCGCAATTGCTCGGCGTCCTGCTGGGTCGCCCAGGTATCCTTTCCCGCTTGGTGGTAGAGCACCGGTGATAGAAGGTCTTTCATCAGTTCGAGGGGAGTCACCATCTTGCCGTAGTAGGAGACGGCCGCGCGCAGCCGTTTTCGATGGCACGCGAAACGGAGCGCGTAGGATCCTCCCATGCCGTAGCCCACGACTCCGTGAATGTTCCGTTTCGTGAAATGGCGTGCATTGAGGTATTCGCAGCAGGAATTGATATCCGTCATGACGTGGACATCGTTCTGACGTTCCAGTAAGGCGGCCGCGACGTCATCGTTGGCGGTCACCATTCCACCCAGCCGTCCATAGAGGTTGGGGATGATCACCGCATATCCTTCACAGGCCAACCGGGCGCCCAGGTCTTTCATTTGTCCGGTCAGTCCCCACCAGTCATGCAGCAAGACGAGCCCCGGATAGGTTCCCGCTTGTTGCGGCCAGAAGAGGAGGCAATCGAGTTGGTGTTCCTTCGGCATCTTGCTTTTGAAATAGGGGTCCACCATCTGATCGGTATGGGTGGGGATCGGCACACCGCTTGGGAACCGGGCCGTGCCCGTCCCGATCTGCGCGAGTGTGAAAGGGGCCGTCTGTGTCGTGGGCATGACCGATTGTTCTACGGGAGAGGATTTGAGCCGCGCATCACGTTCCTTTACTATATGAAGCCGTTTATCCGAATGTCAAATGAGGTCCGCGAGGCGACGAATAAGGAGCCTCACGTTTGCGGACGGGCGCGAGTTGGTGAGCGCCCAGTGTCTCGGTGAGCCGGCAGTGTCTTCGTGATAGGGCCTGGTCTCGTGAGCCCACTCTCCAACGTAAGAACGAGCCGAACAGATTGTTTCAACGCCCTGGAATATGACGTGGTGAATAAACATTGTATCGGTGTGGGATTGATCGGCGTGGGTCGGCATGGGATGCGCTATGCCCGCCATCTCATGCATGACATCCCAACCGCGTCTCTCAGGGCCGTGTGTCGGCGACATCCGGAGCAGGGGTTTCATGTGGCGGGCGCCGAGTCGGTCACGGTTTACGGAGACGCGCAAGCCCTCGTCGCCGATCCTTCGATCGACGTGATCGTCGTGGTCACGCCGCCCATGTATTCCTCCGACATCTGTCGACTCGCGGCTCAAGCGGGGAAACCGCTGTTGATGGAGAAACCGTTGGCCGCGACGGTTGATGATGCCCGTACGGTGGTGGCTCTGGCCCGTGAATCCGCGGTGCCATTGATGACGGCGCAGACCCTACGGTTCGACAAGACGATTCAAGAAATGAAGAGGCTCCGACCTCATATAGGATTGTCCGAGCGACTGGACTTGGTCAGTCACATCGAGCACAAACAGACGGCTCCAAATCATGCCGACGGCTACGGCAAACGAGGAGCCGTGCTGGAAATCGGTGTGCATATGCTCGACCTGGTTCGATTTTTGATCGGTGAGGAGGTCCAGGAGGTACGTTGCACGATGGATCGGCATCCACCGGCAGCGCCGGAAACCAGGGCATCGGTTCATCTGACGACTGTCGGCGGCACACACTGCCGGATAGACATCCAGCGAGTCGCGGAATCACGCGTCGGTCGAGCGCTCTGGGTCGGCTCACAGGGACGGGTGGAAGCCGACTGGATGCAGCGCCGAGTCCGCTGTGTGAATAGTGCCGGTGTCGAGACCCTGAACGCCGATCTTGCTCCGTCTCAGACCGTCCTCGACACGCTCACCGCCTTCCTGCAGGCCGTGAGCAACAAGACTCCCATGCCCGTCACCGGCGAGGATGGATATCGCGCCGTGGAAATCGCCGAAGCCTGTTACCGGTCGGCAGGGCTCGAGGGAGCGCCCGTCGCCCTTCCGCTCACACGCTAAGATTCCGCCACGATGTGGGTATCCGTTTCTTCGACGCCGTCGATCGCGTGGATCTTCGTGATGACGACGTCGGAGAGCGCCCGCTCGTCCTGGACGCTGATGAAGACAAAAATATCCGGACGACCGAAGCAGGAGTGCGCTTGTTCCACTCCGGGGATGCGTTTCAGCGCGCCGACTACCTCCTTGGTTTTGCCGGCTTTCACTTTGATGAGAATGTACGCTCTCGTGGCCATGTGATCCTCCCTCTAGCATGATGCTGAAAAAGTCTGCCGGCGGCGTTCTCGCGGGACACAGCCGCCTCACCATCTCGGCGGCGTTCACAGTCGTGCCGTGCCTTATTCGGCACGGCGTGAACCTCAGAGGCTCAACGTACCGAAGCGTACGCCTCGCCCCCTCGCTCGCTGCAGTCTTGCTGGACAGCCTTTTTGAGCATCCTGCAGTTATCCTGACGTTAGCGTCGTTCGTGAAACGTAGAATGTAGCACGTTCACGTTCTTTGCGTTGTGAGAAACGAAATACGTTCACAAGATACTGTTTCACCGCCCAGCCCCTCCCGGCATCGCCCGTCGATGACGAGCATAGACCTCTACAAAACTCCGTCCTCGCGCGGCGAGCGCCGATCGGCCGTCTCGGATCAGCTGCATGAATCGTGTGAAGTCCTCGACGGACACATTGAATGGTTTGAACCCGATTGCCAACCGCTCCACCTCTTCGTGCGGCGTGCGCTCTTCCGCGTCCGCGAGCGCGTCCAATAGTTCGGCGGTCCATCCGCTCGCGCGAAAGACTTCGAGCATCGAGACGGCCTCCTCGCCGTATTTGCCGGCCACGGCACGATGCGTGAAATCCTGCAGGGCGCGGTCCGTCCCCTTCGCGAAGGCGGATTGGAACTGAATCACGGACTGAATGACTCGATCGGCTTCGCGGGTGCCCTCCGGGGGAAGGACCTGAGCCTGTTCGAGCGTCGCCAGCACCGCCATGGCCGATCCGACATGCGATGAAGCGCTCGTCGCCCTTTGTAGAGGAACGGGAGTCGGTCGGCCCGCGGAGGACCAAGAAGAACCGTCTGCCGACGGGAAAGATAGCAGAATAGCCAGGCTGATGGTAAGAGCCTGACATGCCCGCCAGTGACGTTGTGGAAGAATCGAAGGGATCGTTCCCTCCGGGACGCACCAGAGGCGCATGGGCGGATTATACAGAGTCGGCGGGAGGGCCGCCAGAGAAGACTCGGCCGCCGGACGCTCTATTGAAACCGCCCGCGGCGACTTCCTATAATTGCCGGGTTTGGCCGCAGTCCCGAACAGAAAGGCAGTATTTCCATGCTTGCCAAGGTCACGAGCGCGGCTCTTGTCGGTCTCGACGCCCACCTGGTGGATGTCGAGGTCGATATCTCCGGCGGCCTTCCGCAATTCTCCGTCGTCGGGTTGCCCGATGCCACCGTCAAGGAGAGTCGTGACCGCGTGCGCTCGGCGCTGAAGAATACGGGGTTTCATTTTCCCGCCAAACGCATCACGGTCAATCTGGCTCCCGCCGGAGTCAAAAAAGAGGGATCGGGATTGGATCTTGCGATCGCCGTGGGAATCCTTGTCGCCGAAGAAGTGATTCCCCAGACGATGCTGGATCATCGCGTGCTGGTGGGAGAACTCTCGTTGGACGGTCGCGTGAGACCGATCATCGGCGCGTTGTCGTTTGCGCTGGCGTGCCGAGCCCGGTACGACTTGTTGTTGCCGGCGGACAATGGCGCCGAGGCGGGCCTGGTGGAAGGCGTCAGCGCCTATCCGGTCCAAAGCCTCCCCGAAGCGGTGGAGTTTCTGAAGGGCAACCAAGCCATTCCGCCGAGTCGATCGACCCATGACGTGCTGGAGTCCGCTCGAGGAGTGGAGGACGAGGACTATAGCGATGTCCGCGGGCAGGACCATGCCAAACGCGCGTTGGAGGTCGCGGCGGCGGGTGGGCACAATGTGCTGATGGTCGGTCCGCCCGGGTCCGGCAAGACGATGTTGGCGCGCCGGCTGCCCTCGATTCTTCCACTTTTGGAGTTGGAGGAAGCGCTCGAAACGACTCGCGTCCATAGCGTGGCCGGACAACTCGCTCCGGAGCGTCCGCTCCTGACCGTGCGGCCGTTTCGAGCCCCGCATCATAGTATCTCGGATGCGGGGCTGGTGGGCGGGGGGACCGTCCCGAAACCGGGCGAGGTTTCGCTGGCCCACAATGGCGTGTTGTTTTTGGACGAGTCGCTCGAATTCAAGCGAGGCGCGCTCGAAGGCTTGCGGCAACCGTTGGAGGACGGCTACGTCGTTTTGACGCGGGCGAGCGGAACGTTGAAGTATCCCGCCCACTTCATGTTGGTCGCGGCGATGAATCCTTGTCCCTGCGGCTACTATGGAGATCGGACCAGGTCCTGTATTTGTACGGGAGTACAGATTCGTCGCTATCGCGCGAAACTCTCCGGTCCGCTGCTCGACCGTCTGGATATTCATCTGGATGTGCCGCCCGTTCCGGTCCGGGAGCTCCGAACCGAATGGCCCGCCTCGGAAGGATCGGCTGCGATCCGTTCGCGAGTGGTGACGGCGCGGGAGCGTCAGCGCCGGCGATACCGCCATGACGGGATTTACACGAACGCCCAGTTGAAGCCGCGGATGGTAAAGCGGTATTGTGGGCTTGAGCAGGCGGCGCAGGAGTTGCTGGAGCATGCGATGGCCAGGCTTCGGTTATCGGCCCGGGCCCATGGGCGTATCGTGCGCGTGGCGCGTACCATCGCCGATTTGGCCGACTCGGACAGGATCGAGGCCGTCCACATCGCGGAGGCTATTCAATACCGTTCCTTTGACCGCAATCCCGACGTGTGAGGCGTCCGTGACATCGGCAAAAGTGTTCCTCTGGTGGTTTGTCATCGGCGCGACGATGGCGCTGTCCGTGATCATGGTGCAAGGCGGCATCAGGGAAGTCATGCAAGCGCAGGGATCCGTGTGGGAATTGAAGCTCGTCGAGCTGCTGACGACCGTCATGGGCGGAGGGTTGCTGGGCGGCTGCATCGCGTTGATCCTCGATCGAATCAAGAAGTCGTAAATTGTAATCCTTCCTCGGGAGTCGTTTTCTGATCGGATGTCGTATCGGCCGTGCCGGAAGCCTCTCCGGCCCTATCACCGTTTACTTTCAAGCAGCCCGTTCCGGCCAACCAATATTATCCCTGACGTGCCCTTCGCGCCGTGGGATCTGCTGCGCTCTCCCGTAGCAAGCCATATGGACGAGCAGGCGAGGACAGCGGGCTTAAACGAGTAAGACGAAAATAGGGAATCACCGACTCATGCCGGCCGCGTGGAGCACGTAGTCCAGTTCACCGTGAAGGCCGAGCTTGTCCGCCCAGTTCCAGAGGTACGCCAGGTCGAGCTGAAGGTGGGGGTTCTTCACGACGCCCAGCGCATCTTCAAAATCATGAGGGCGGCCGGCCTTGAGCTTAAGTAGGACCAGGTCCTCCGGGCCGCAGACGTACAAGGAGACGCCGAAGAGCTGAAGTAAATGTCTGCGAGTAAGCGCCGATTGAGACTGTAAGTCGTTCGCGAAGAGAAGGTCTAGAGGAATCCTAGGGTAAGAAGGATGAGCCAGACGCATCACGACATCCTTGGCCATCGGATTGTGTTCCAGCCAGGTTTGGTCGATTTGGAACTCGTGAGCACGCAACGCATCGATCAGGTCGGTGCGAGCGGGCAGGTCGCCCAGCACGAGCAGGTCAATATCTTTAGTGGCTCGAAGACGGCCCCATGCATTGACGGCCAGCGCGCCGACGAGACAATACGAGGTCAATTCCGGAAGTGCCGTGACGACGGTGTGCAGGTAGTCGGCGAGAGAGTCGGGGTTAGCGGGCGACATCTCGCGATACTGACGGGGCTTGATCGATCGGTGAAACGCGGCGGAATGGATTGTCAAATGGAGGAGGGGCGGGGAGCGGAACAAGTCCCAACGCTTCAGTGCAAACCCTCGACCATCGTCGTATGGCATCGGAGAGACGACAGCACTCTAAAATGCCTTCTTCAGGCGTGAGCGCGTAGTCATGAGAGCTGAGTTGTGCCGCGCTCACGTGGAGTTTGCGCAGCCAGATGGGCGGATTGGCGGGATCGAAAGCCATGAGGCGATTGTACAGGAAGGGCGTGGAAAGGCAAAGCCGGGGAAGAGGCGTATTCCTCAAGTCATTTGTTTCTACTTGCTGTACATGCAACCCTTGTAGTACGGTCTTGTCATACAAGCGAAGGAGAGACGCTCGATGCCGCTCACCGTGCGAGTCGATCAGAAAACCGAACGATTGATCCAGCGGCTGGCCCGCAAGCGGGGGCGGAGCAAATCCGAGGTGATCAGAGACGCCATCGACATCCTGGCGAAACGCGCGCACGAACAGGAACAGACCGAGCGCCCCTATGAGGCTGTGCGGGATCTCATCGGCAGTGTCCGCAGCGGCCCATTTGATCTGTCTGAGCAAGCAGGCGATCGGTTCAGAAGGATGCTCCAAGGCCGGCTTCGTCGGAGCTAAGTATGGTGCTGGTGGATGCCGGGCCGCTGATTGCGTTGATTCATGCCGACGATCGGCATCACCGGCGTTGCGTGGCGGCCTTTCAGCAATTGACCGAACCTTTGGGAACGGTCTGGCCTGTGCTCACCGAAGCCATGTACCTCCTCGCATTCTCGTGGAAATCTCAAGAAGCAATCTGGGAGATGCTCGACCGCGGCGTCATCGTCCTGCTCCCGCTGAGAAACGACGACGTTTCCCGTATGAGAGAGTTGATGAAGAAATATAGAGATCTGCCGATGGACCTGGCCGATGCTGCGTTGGTGGCCGTGGCCGAACGGGACAAGATCCGGCGTATCTTCACGCTCGACCGTCGGGACTTCGACGTCTATCGCCCGGCCAAGCTGGGCCGGTTTATCCTGCTACCGAGTTAGGCGCGTCACAGCAGTCAGGTGCCGTCTACCCCCTCGTGCCTATGGGCATGTTCAGTCATCCAGTCCTATCGCTTGTGAGCATCCCGTGACGGCCATAAACCTTACGCCACGCCATCGCGCTTGGTCATGAAGGGGCGTGATTTCTTAAAGAGAAAGGGGTAAGCTTCCGGCGGAATTGCAGCCTTTTCTTTGGTTGCCCATGGCATGATCACAGAAGCGGATACTTGTCGGAAGTACGTCCTGCCGAAGCTCATCCAATCCGGATGGGATAACGATCCACATTCGTTCACAGAACAGAAGACATTTACTGATGGCCGTATCGTTCTCGTTGGCGAGAAAGTCCGACGTCGAGCTCAAAAACGAGCAGATTATCTGCTGCGCTATACGCGAGATTTTCTCATTGGGGTTGTGGAAGCAAAGGCGGCTTACAAGTTCCCAGCCGATGGTCTCCAGCAAGCCAAAGACTATGCCGAAGTCCTTGATTTAAAGTTCGCCTACTCGACAAATGGGCATGGCATTGTGGAGTTCGATTTTCTCACAGGCCTGGAGCGGACTCTTGATTCCTTTCCGACTCCAAATGAGCTTTGGAATCGGCTACGGGCAGGGGAAAGGTTAAAGGACGATATGGCTGCCGGGCGGTTACTGACTCCTTATAACCACCTGTCCGGGAAAAGTCCACGTTACTATCAGGAAATCGCCATCAATCGAACAGTGCAGTCGATCTTGCAAGAGAAGCGCCGCATCCTCCTCACAATGGCGACTGGCACGGGCAAAACGGTTGTGGCCTTTCAGATCTGCTGGAAACTGTGGCAGGCACGATGGAATAGAGCTGGAGAATACAGACGGCCCAAAATCCTCTACTTAGCAGATCGCAATATCCTCATCGATGATCCAAAGGACAAAATCTTTGCGCCGTTCGGCGATGCACGTTGGAAGATTGAAAACGGCGAAGTGAACAAAGGCCGAGAGATGTATTTTGCAATCTATCAAGCCATCGCAAAAGACGAGCGGCGGCCTGGACTTTACAAGGAATATGCGAGCGACTTCTTCGACCTTGTTATCGTTGATGAGTGTCATCGGGGTAGCGCCAAAGAAGAAAGCAGCTGGCGTGAGATTCTCGAATACTTTGAGCCGGCCTATCAGCTCGGCATGACGGCCACGCCTTTGCGGGAAGACAACCGCGACACCTATGCCTACTTCGGTAATCCCATTTATACGTACAGTCTGCGGCAGGGGATTGAAGACGGGTTTCTCGCACCCTATCGGGTCCACCGAATAGTGAGTACCTGGGATGCAGCAGGGTGGAGACCGAGTCGAGAAGATCTGGATCGATATGGACGAGCCATTCCCGATGACGAGTATCATACCAAGGATTTCGAGCGAGTCGTCGCCCTACGTGCTCGCACGCAGGCGATTGCACGCCATCTAACTCAGTTTCTGAAAAAAACTAATCGTTACGCCAAGACAATCGTGTTCTGTGTGGATCAGGAGCACGCAGCCGAGATGCGCGAAGCACTGACCAATCTCAATGACGATCTGACACAGCAGCATGCCGACTATGTTTGTCGGGTCACAGCCGAGGAGGGTGATATTGGCCGTGGACACCTGGGACGATTCCAAGAATTGGAGAAGGATACACCGGTCATTCTTACGACGTCACAACTCCTCACCACGGGAGTCGATGCGCCGACCTGTAAGAACATTGTGCTAGCTCGTGTGGTCAACTCCATGACTGAGTTCAAGCAGATGATCGGGCGCGGCACCAGAGTTCGTGACGATTATGGCAAGCTTTATTTCAATATTCTTGACTACACCGGATCAGCGACGCGCCTCTTTGCTGATCCGGATTTTGATGGTGATCCGGTTTCTGTTACTCAGGAAGAAATGAGCGAGACCGGAGAACCCAAGACCTACAAGATCGTCGAAGAACAGCCGGTGATGGCAGAGGGGGAGGAATCATTTCAGATCTCAAATTGGCAAACCTCAGACGACAGGGAAGGAGAACGCCGCAAGTACTACTTTGACGGAGGTCAGGTCGAAATCGTCGCGCATATCGTCCATGAACTAGATCCGGATGGGAAGCAGCTGCGTGTGGTCAAGTTCACTGATTACACGGCGGAGAAAGTCCGCACCCTGTATCGAAATGCCTCTGACCTGCGAAGTCAATGGGCTGATCCGGAACAGCGGGCTGAAATCATTCAGCGACTGGCCGATCGGGGCATTGATTTCGAGCATCTGGCGCAAACCGCTGGTCAGCCGGACGCTGATCCGTTCGATCTGCTCTGCCACGTGGCCTTCAATGCACCCTTGCGGACTAGACGGGAGCGAGCGGACAGGCTCAAGAAGGAGAAGAAGGACTTCTTTGAGCGGTATGGACCACAAGCGAAGGAGATCCTGACCGAGCTATTGGAGAAATATGCAGAATATGGCACGGCACAATTTGTCATTCCGGACGTGCTCAAGGTACCGCCGATCTCTGATCGCGGCAACGTCGTGGAGATCGCCGAGTTCTTCGGCGGGCCGGAGCAGCTTCGTGCAGCAGTCAATCAATTGCAAATCTTACTGTATGCAGCATAACGTCTCGCAAATCTCAGATCTCAGAGATTATCGGTGCTCTGAAATTTGCCATGTGAAATCTGAGATTCGCCTAGGAGACCATGAAATATAAGTCCTTCGAAGATCTTCCCGTCTGGCAAGCGGCTATTGATCTGTCGCGTCGAACCTATGCATTCACTGAACATCATGCCTTTCGCGGCCATGCTGGTTTGCGAGACCAATTGGAGCGTGCCGCCCTATCTGTCTCCAATAACATCGCGGAAGGCTTTGAGCGAGGGTCTACAAACGAACTGCTAGCCTTTCTTTACATTGCCCGCGGCTCTTCCGGCGAAGTCCGTTCTATGCTCTGTCTTTTGGAGCGCATTCCTAGCTTTTCCCCGCTGAAATCTGAAATTGGCAATTTGAAATCCAGCTGTCTCAGTATCTCCAGGCAGCTCTATGGCTGGATTGAGCAACTCAAGAATTCTGATATCTCCGGCCAACGCCATTTGAATGACAAAGTGCGCAACCGCACGGCCGAGAAGAAGGATCAAGAAGAATTTCTCAAAGAATTAGCGCGCATCAGTCGGTCGGTAAAACCCTCTGAAGTATGAAAACCTAATATTCTGCTATGGCCAAGAAACCCTCTACTCCTCCGACCACTGCCCAACAACTCAGCAGCCTAATTAAGTCCGCGCGCGACATCATGCGTAAGGACAAGGGGCTCAACGGTGATCTCGACCGCCTGCCCATGCTTACTTGGATCATGTTCCTGAAGTTTCTCGACGATTTGGAGCAGATCCGTGAAACGGACATGAAACTGGCCGGTAAACGTTTCCGTCCCGCGATCGAACCACCCTATCGCTGGCGCGACTGGGCCGCCAAGCCAGACGGCATCACCGGCGACGAGCTGATTAAGTTTGTGAACAACGACGAAGCTATCGGCCCGGACGGTAAGAAAGGCCCGGGCCTCTTCGCCTACCTCCGCAGCCTCCAAGGCGCCAACGGCGGTGACCGTCGCGACGTGATCGCCACGGTCTTTCGCGGCACCATCAACCGCATGATCAACGGTTACCTCCTGCGCGATGTCGTCAATAAAGTGAACGGCATCCACTTCTCTTCCAGCGATGAGATCCACACCCTCGGCCATCTCTATGAATCCATGCTCAAGGAAATGAGGGACGCCGCCGGCGACTCAGGTGAGTTCTACACCCCGCGCGCCGTCGTCCGTTTCATGGTTTCTGTCACTAATCCTCGATTGAGCGAGACCATCCTCGATCCCGCCTGTGGTACCGGCGGCTTTCTTGTCGAAGCCTTCTCGCATTTGGAGAAGCAGTGCAAGACGGTCCAGCAGCGAGAGATTCTGCAAACGAGAAGCTTGTGGGGAGGAGAGGCCAAGCCGTTACCTTATCTCTTGGCGCAAATGAATCTGCTCTTGCACGGCTTAGAAACCCCGCAGATCGATCCGCTCAACAGCTTGCGATTTCCCCTGAAGGAAATCGGCGATAAAGACCGTGTGGATATTATTCTCACCAATCCACCCTTCGGCGGCGAAGAAGAGCGCGGTATCCTCTCAAACTTTCCCGAAGACAAGCAGACGTCCGAAACGGCCTTGCTCTTTCTCCAGCTCATCATGCGCAAGCTCAGGCGATTACCAAAGCCAGGCCGAGCTGGTGTGGTCGAAGATGGCTGCTTGCCAATTTCGCAAGCATTATTCTTGGGATGAGTTTGCTGTTGTGCTCCCCAAGTCATGCACAGATCGGTGGAGCGGGGGGAGCGATGCCGAGTGTTCCTGGAACAGCGTTTGGAGGGGCAACGGATCCCAGTTCGATGCAAGCGGTAGACGGATTGCGCATTGTTCCTTCAATTCAAGTTTCGGAGCAATACGACACTAATGTATTTTTCGCACCGAAGAGCCTGCTTCAGGGACTAACTCCGGAGGATATTGTCACGACGCTCGCGCCTCAAGTCAGAGGGTTGTATGCCGATCGGGAAAAGCTGGTAAAGGTGAACGCAGTGGTGGGAGCGGTCGGCAGTTATTATGTGAACAATAGCGGACTGAGTTATGTGGGCGCGAATGCCGGTGCGGTTCTGGACGTGAGCGATTTGTTGAGTCGATGGAGACCCGGAGCTAGGTGGACGGTGTCCGACACGTTTTTTTACAGCCCTCAACCCCCTGCATTTCTTGTAGGAGGCCAATTGGGGGAACAGGCAAACCCGTTGGTGGTAGGTTTTCAAGCATTTCGTACCAATACCAAGTCCAATAATGTCACCACACTATTCGAACTTCCCCTCTCCATGACAATCAAGTTGACTGGAAGCTATAGCAACAGTTTTATCCGTTATGGGGCATCGCAAGTCCCGGGTGCCCCTACCCTGATTAGCCAAGACCTTCATGCCTATACTGCTGGTCTCTTAAAGGAGGTTTCCCTTTACGACACGGTGAGAGCAGACTTCACCGGTAACGAATTTGACCTTGGTGGACTGGGATCCTTTAGCCTAAAGGGTGGGACCCTCAGCTGGGTTCACAAGTTCTCACCGACAGCCAGCCTCAACGCTGCTGGTGGTGCTCAGCTGCTGTCGGGGCAATTCAATGGGACGCCCTTCTCGGTGATTGCACCGGCAGGCAGTCTTGCGCTCTTCTGGAGCGACTCTACAACATCGCTTACTCTTGCATACAGGTCCAGTGTTACTCCTTCGTTTCAGTTTCGGAGTGCGGCACTGCTCAACCACTCAGTGTCGTTCAATATGACAAAGAATACACACATTCCAGGCTTGGTCGGTCTGCTGGGAGCGAACTATGGTGTCGCTGACGAATATGGGTCAAACTCAGGAGGCGATCTCTCCTGGACCACTGTAGGCGGAACGGCAGGTTTGCGGTATCGAGCCACTCAGAAGATGTTTCTTGTGCTGACCTATTTCTACCAAAACGTTGATAACGTCTTCGGGGAGACGCATTTCGCTTACGACAAACATGTTGCCCAACTGAGTCTAGTCCAGGCTTTCTACTGAGGCAGAGAGAAGTTCACTCACATGCAATCGCTCACACAGAGAGAACTCATTAGGATCTCGCTGAAGAGAAGATGGTGGATCCTCCTGAGTATTGTGGTTTGGATGCCCTTAACCTTCGGAGCTTGGAAAATCTTCCCTAAAACTTATAAGTCTACCGTCATCGTGACGATTGATAGTCCCAAAGTGGCAAAGGATTATGTGAAAGGACTGGGAGGATCAGAAGGAGGAAGAGGATATGAAGATCCTGTTGTCGCCGCCATGCAACAAGTGCTGCTTAGCCTTACGAACCGGTCCGTGCTGCTACCGGCAATTGAGAAATTGAAGCCGTATCCTGATAAGCAAGATGAGACAATAGAAAATCAGATGAAGCGTCTCCGCAAGGCGATTATAGTCGCAAAGCCAAAAGATGGGGTCGGCATTGGGATCTCTTTTCTGCACTCGGACCCCCACGTAGCACAAGCCGTGATGGCCCTCCTCGTCGCGAAACTGCAGGAGGACAATATGAAGCGCCGAGAAGGACTGATAGGGACTACCACCGAGTTTCTTTCTACTGAGCTGAGTCGAATGAAAGCGGAACTTGAGGGCAAAGAACAGGCGATTTCGGATTTTAAGAAAGCCCATATTGGGGAGTTGCCGGAACAGCTGGAAGCTGGCCTGCGGACTCTTGATCGGTTGCAGGCCGATTTTGTGGCTTCCGGTGAATCTTTGAATCGCGCGGGTGAACGACTTACAGATTTGGAAAAAACCATCAGGGAATTCTCTGACCTTGGGGAAACCGACATGGTTCCCGTTGAGAGAAATGGACGAATGGGTGTTACAAAGTCTCTTGACTCGCGCGGTGTCAAACTAGAGGAGCTGAAGCAAAAGCTAAATGAACTTTTGGGAATCTACAAGGAAAACTATCCGGATGTGGTGCATCTCCGTGAAGAGATTCGTCGGTTAGAGCTGGAGCCACGATTAATGGATGGTGATCAGGCGGGTGTGGGAGAGTCGGTAGGCGGACCGGTTGTGAACGGTGACAAGGCTATTCGGAGGTCAAAAGATCCGTTCTTGAGAGAACTGATGAGGGAGCGCAATGAAATAAAGAGCGAGATGGTTTTCCTCAAGGAGAAGCAGGCCAATACACTTCGGCAAATCAAGGAGCTTGAATCCCATGTTCAACGGATCCCTGCCACAGAGCAGCGTCTCGCCGTCCTCGTCCGAGACTATGAAAATATTAAGAAAGGATATCAGTCTCTTCTTGATAAACAGACAAATGCCAGAATCGTGGAAAATTATGAGAGTCGCCAATTTGGGGAGCAGTATCGAATCATAGAGCCGGCAAACTTGCCAAGTGGCGAAGAGCCACCGACGCTCGTCCATTTTCTGCTGGGGGGTTTTGTACTGGGCTGTGCCACCGGTTTGGGAGGAGGTATTTTGGTTGAACTTTTGAAGCCTGGATTCCGCCGCCCAGAGGAAGTCGAAAGCTATCTTGGTCTCCCAGTGATCGCGATGATCCCTCCTTTCGGGACCGGGATGATCGAGATGGGTTCGACCCGGTCACGTGCGTTACTCACTGGACCAAGAAGTGCTGCTCAAATTCCACAGCGGGTACCGGCATATTATGGATACGAAAGGAAGTGGAGGGGTGCCGACTTTGGTAAGAGCAGTAAGGCATGGACTGATCGATCCAAAAACAACTTTCATTTAGTCACAAAATGGGAGCCTCATTCCGTCGTTGCCGAGCAATACCGTGTAGCTGCTACGCGCCTGCTGTTGATGGCGGCTGAAGTGAAGAACGTGGTCACTCTTGTGGCCAGCAGTATTATGGGGGAGGGCAAAACAACCACGGCAGTCAATCTCGCCTATGTTCTAGCCCATGATTTGAAGAAATCTACCCTCTTAATTGATTGTGATTTTAAGCGTCCCATGGTGCACGAATACTTGGATATTCCTGTTGCGCCGGGCCTCAGTGAGGCTATTCAAGGAGGAGTCATTCTTGAGAATTGCGTTCATCATTATGACGCTTGCCCTCTGTCTATTTTACCATGCGGAGATCGGAAGATTAGACCTGCCAGTATTTCTGGGATTCAGTATGTGAGACAGATTTTGCCGGATCTAAGAACCCGCTACGACCATGTGATCTTGGATGGACCTCCTGTGTTGACGCTTGCTGACGTCAATATTCTCGGCAGCTTGGCGGACGAGATAATTTTCGTGGTGAGAACTGGTGTGACGAGTCCGGAGATGGTACGCAAGGCAGTCAAACAGGTCAGCATCGATAGCAACTCCATCGGAGTGGTGCTGACGCAGGTGGAAATGGAATTTGCACCCTATCTCATGTACGAAACGCACCATGCCACTAAAAACAATTGAGGTCATGAATAATGAGGCTGGAGTGGAGCAACGGCTAGAGTTGTGCCGTTTCACGGAGGAAGCATATCCGACGCGGAACAAACTTCGTTCCAGGAGGCGCGTGCTTATCTTGGGGGCAGGGAAGCTCGCCAGAGAGCTTTATCGAGTCGTACTTTCGGAATGCCTTGGCTTGATAGAGATTGTTGGGACTCTTGTAGTGGAAAATGAGCGAGTGGACAGGAGTCTAAAAATACCTGGTTTGATTGGAACACATGAGCAGTTGGCTCAGATGGTAGAGGAACAGAGAGTGAATACCATCGTGGTCTGTTTTGAAGATCGCCGTTCGGTACTTCCGGTTGAACAACTCCTCGATTTAAAGGCAATGGGAATAGATGTTCTTGATGGGCATCAGTTGTTCGAAGAAGTCTCAGGCCGCCTCTCGGTTGATTCGCTTCGTCCGAGCGCTCTGATCTTTTCAGCCGGCTTTAAACAGGGCACGGTCGCCCGTGTCATGAAGCGGTTCATGGATATACTAGTTTCAGCCGGCGGGTTAGTGATGCTGTTGCCGCTATTCCTGCTAGTTGCCATGCTTATTAAGATAGATTCTCCAGGGCAGGTAATTTATCGACAGTTCCGTGTCGGATTGCTTGGCCGTCCCTTTGAGATTGTGAAGTTTCGATCAATGCGGAAAGATGCAGAAGAGTTGGGGCCTCAATGGGCTCAAGTGGACGATCCTCGGATCTCCAGAGTTGGAAGGTGGCTGCGAAAAGCTCGGATCGATGAGCTTCCTCAGTTATTTAATGTCTTAAAAGGGGAGATGAGTCTTGTCGGCCCGCGTCCGGAGCGCCCGACGTTCGTGCAAGAGCTGCGAACTATCATCCCCTATTATGATTTGAGGCACACAGTACGGCCCGGCATCACAGGATGGGCACAGGTTAAATTTCGCTATGGGGCTTCTCAGGAAGATGCCCATATGAAATTACAATATGACTTGTACTATGTGAAAAACCTTTCATTGGTTTTTGACCTGAAAATTCTGATCCACACCGTCAATGTTGTGATGTTTGGGAAAGGCGCGTACTGATTCGATAACCAGGTACGGTATAAATATTTTGATGGAATTCACATTAGAAATTGTGCTCTATGGCTCGATCGCCATGCTTGTATACACATACCTGGGCTATCCATTACTTCTGGCAATGTGGGCCAGGTGTGGAAGCATCCCTGTTCGCAAATCGAAAACAACACCTTCTGTTACCATCGTCATTGCAGCATGGAACGAGGCCTTGAGGATTAAAGAACGGGTTATTGACTGCCTGGCGCAGGAATACCCTGTTGAGTGTCTCAATGTTGTAGTTGTTTCCGACGGTTCCACTGATGGAAGCGTGGAGATGGTAAAAACAATATCATCTTCGCGGGTTAAGCTTGTCGTCTTGGAAAATAAGATGGGGAAAGCAGTGGCGTTGAATCACGGGGTGATGGCTGCTGATGGTGAGATCATTGTCTTTACTGACGCGCGACAAAAATTCTCTCCAACGGCGGTGAGAGAACTGGTCCAGAACTTTACAGACCCGACAGTGGGGGCCGTCACCGGTGAACTTGTGCTGGAGGAGTCCCTCGATAAGAGGAGGCGTTCTCACGCGGGCGGGCTCTATTGGAAAGTAGAGAAATGGATTCGGAAGAACGAGGGAGCTATTGACTCGGTAATTGGAGCGACCGGAGCAATCTACGCGATTCGAAGATCCCTGTACAATTCCCTTCCGCCCGGCACCATCCTTGATGATCTATTGACTCCGATGCAGATTGCGATGCGGGGACTGCGGGTGGTGTTTGAGGCTCGTGCGCTGGCCTACGACGTAGTGCCTTCAAGCTATAGGGCCGAGTTTTCAAGGAAGGTGAGAACCTTGGCCGGCAATTATCAGGCGATAAGTCTCTGTCCAGATTTGCTCGTGCCATGGAGGAACAGGCTGTTTTTCCAATTCATGTCCCATAAGGTTTGTCGGTTGGTAGCCCCGATTTGCATGATGACTCTCTTGCTTGCCAATTTGTGGTTATGGTCGGGATGGTTAGAATTGCTCTTCGCGGCTCAAATCGCAGGCTACGGACTTGCCCTGATTGGATGGAGGTTGAGAATCATGGGGATCCATGATCGATGGACTAGTCCTGTATTCACGTTTTGCATGTTAAATGTTGCCGCCGTGCTTGGTGCTATACAGTTTTTTAGATCACGGGCGATATCGTGGGAGAAGACAACGTAGCGGAAAGCTAGGATCGGCGGGAGTGTGTTGCTTACTACAAGGCGTATACGACTGGTGGTGTGATGTTCTGAAAAGAACCCGCCCAAGATCTTGTTATGTCGTCGCACTTTGTGATTTTTATAGGCGAGGCATTTATTTCATGCCTGAAATACCCTAATGGAGTTCCACTCGCTACGGACGACACGCAGCCAAGGAAAGTCAGGTAAGTGAACCGAATAGTGGAGGTATAGTTCACGACTTCTGGCTCTGCTTGCTCGAAGACCCTTACTGTGAATCGATGTTTCCGCTCGCATACTGCACAGGCTCGTAGTATCCCAACTTGGGCTCGTTTCCTCGCTTCGTGATCCATGAATTATTTCATATACCTCAATTAACGACTACGTATGTTGCGTAAGATGGCAAAGTACGCGATCGTAAACGCATTGTGGAGTGTGGGCCACTATCAGCGAGTGTTTGCTAACCTGAAGATTCCATTCATTCTCAAATACCATCGGACTGGGCCTGACAGAGGTCTGTTAACCTCAGGAGATATGAGGTCGGAGTTTGAGTCTGGTGTCCGTCGGAGCAACTTGGAAGCCCAAATGCGTCTATTGCTGAGGTATCGGAGACCAGTTCCGATGGACGAATTGGCAAGAGCACTGTCAAAAGGTGGCCCCGTTCCAGAAAACGCCGTCGCACTCACATTTGATGATGGGTATAGCGATAACTATGAGATCGCCTATCCTGTCCTAAAGCGCCATGGTATACCTGCGACTTTCTATGTATGCCCTGGTCTTATTGATGCGAGGAAAGGATTCTGGTGGGATGAGGTATATGCATGTTTCCGCCATACTCGGGTGAGCTGTCTCAATACAGGGGGACTTAGGCAAGAATTCGGCGGAAGATGTCAGCTCCCGGAAGTGGGATTCGCGCTGAAGACCTCAATGCAAAAACAGGTTGCGGCAAATATGATGATTAGTTTTGGGAAACAGATCACGGCGAATTCAATTCCCCGACTTCTGAAGATTCTGAAGGAAGAGTTACAGGTTGGAGGCCAAATATCGGACGGCGCGAGCGCATTGATGATGTGGCCTGAAATTAAAGAGATGGCCAATAATGGTATGGACTTTGGCAACCATACCATGACGCACCCGATGATGACTCACATTTCGGAGAAAGAGTTACAAGCTGAAGTTCAAGAGGCGCAGACACGACTTCAGTCTGAACTAAGACGGCCTATCAGCGGGTTTGTCTATCCATCGGGGAACTACGATGAGCTTGTGCGAGAGATGGTAAGGAAGACCGGTCATTCATATGCTTGCACAAGCGATAGTGGTTTTGTCACGCAAGGGGATGACACGTATCTTCTCAAACGTGTCAATATTTCTGACGGGAACATGGCATTCGCCTGCCGTGAGATCATTTTGACCCATGGCCATCATGCTGCCAGTAAAAAAAAATCACGCTACACTGCAAATTAAAGAAGAGCCGGTTGAAGTGAGTGAAAGGGTTTGGACGCTCCCTTTCATAGGATTGACCATTTTTCTTGGAATCTATTACCTGAGCCCTGAAGATTTCGTTCCTGGCTTGGAAGGGATCCCTTTCGCCAAGGCGATAGCGATTGCCACATGTATAGTTGCAATCAAGGACAATCTCTCTAACGGTCGTCCATGGTTTGTGCTCACAAAAGAAATTAAGCTGTTTTTGGCATTATGCGCAATCATGATTGTGGGGATCCCATTCTCTGCGTGGCCTGGCGGCAGCACGGAATTATTTACCACTCAGATTGTCAGGCTCATGATGTTGATGCTCCTGTTCGGGAACTGTCTGCAAGCACCGCGGCAGATCACCATCCTAGTGCGATGCATTGTTGTCTTTGGCACAGTGATAGCGACAGTGTCATTCTATCACTATCTCACGGGCCAACTTGATAACCATGGGAGACTAATAGGGTATGGCAGTAAGGAGTATGAAAACCCGAATGACCTTTCACTCGGGCTCCTAACGCTGATCCCATTAGCAGCGGCCTTGTATGCGCAGGAACATCAATCTGTCATCGTCAGAATATGTTATGCCATGACTATAGGGCTGATGGTAGCTGTTATATTGTTATCTCTGTCACGAACTGGAATGGTAGGTCTTGCATTTCTAGCCGGTCTTTCCTTGTTGAAGATGGGCAAGCGGAACCTCGCGAAGGCATTGGTCGTGTGCATGGTTGTAGTGATGACGGTTGTGGTGGTAATGCAAGTTTCTCCTACCATTGCAGACCGAGCTGATTCCATATTCGATTCTGATAAGGATGAGAGCGGAAGTAAGGCTGAGCGACTCAGTCAGATGTCAGATGGGATTACCTTGGCTGTGGACCATCCAGTGTTGGGCGTGGGGCTTGGAATGTCTGTGGTAGCTATCGCTGCGATGCATAATAATGCTGCTAATCGGTGGGTTAAAATTCACAACACCTACATACTAATCGCTACAGAACTGGGGATTCCTGGACTGGTTCTGTTCCTGTCCATGGTGATGTCTTCCATTCGTAACTTGAAAACAATAGGTGCATTTAGATTGCATGAAGAGAGTATGAGCGGTTCAGGAAATGGACTGGCAGAAGGTTTACGAAGGGCTCTGTTGGTCTTTATGGTTACGGCAAGTTTCTCACCTGTTGCATATAACTTTTTCTTGTATATTTTGCTTGGCTTATCAGGCGCGCTGCTTAGTGTTGTGCGGAAGCTTGAAGAGTGCGGTGCGTCATGCGTGAGTAGCCAGTCCCTCTCCTGCCAATCACGAATGCCGGCCGCAAGAATATAAAAACCCTCTGAGCAACGTCCACTCTTAAAGTGTGGAAGGTCTTCTGCACGGTTCTTCTTTGATTTCTTCTGTGTACAGTCGTCGTGTTCGGCATCATGCTATCCTACGATTTTGTCATGCTTTTCCCTAGAGGCGGTGTCTGTTGACGCCGACATCAGACGGTAGCTTTCCCGTGGATTTTTCAGAGCGATCGAATGGGCAACAGAATGGCAGTGAGACAAGATTTTCGATTTCTCTGGCAAATATTAATGCGGATATGCAGGCCATTTTGGATACCTGGAAAGAGAATCTGCTCGACCCTCCAAGCACACCTGAGAAATTCGTCTGGTACTATCAAAAGAATCCATTGGGAAAGGGGCAGTGCTGGTTGCTTCTCGAAAAAGATTCAGGTGAGTTCATTGGTACAGCGGGTCTTGGGCTTCGCGCAGTAGAAATTGGTGGCCGGAGGCTGATGGTCGGGCTGGCTTCAGACTTTGCGGTGAAGAGGCGCCACAGGACAATCGGGCCGGCAGTCATGCTTCAGAAGACACTTGCTGCGGAATTAGGCAAGAGCCTGCCCGCGATTTATGTGATCCCAAACAAAGCAGCAACTCCGATCATGCAGCTATGTGGCTTTAAGAAGGTCGGCCAGCTCATTCGTTATGTGAAGGTGCTGAATGTAGGTACCTACGTTTATGAGCGGTTTCCACACAAGTCTTTTGTTTCCATGATTAGCAAACCAATCGATTATCTTATGAACTTGACCTCGCAAGATGCCTGGTATTCCTGCCCGGTGAACCGTGTATTCAAACCTATGTCTGCGTTCGATAATCGGTTCGATGAACTGTGGGAAAGGGCGCGAGGGGGTTTCCGAATAATCGGAGAAAGGAATTCACAATTCCTTCGGTGGCGGTATGAGGATTGCCCCACGGCAAAATTCGGGGTTTTTGGTCTGCTCGATAGAAGCGAGCAACAGCTTCATGCATACATAGTCTCATATCACCGGGGAAAGAGTCTGAATCTAGCGGATTTGTTCTTTGATAGTCCCGAAGCGTTAAAGGCCATTCTCCTTCTGTTCTTAAAGGAGATGCGCCATCAGGGGCAACGTTCGGTCAATATCGCGATGATGGCACCGACCTCTATTTTGAGGGTCTTAACGGATATAGGATTTCTGCCTAGAGGTGAAGCTCGCTCGTTTCTGGTGCATTCGAAGATGGACCAGACCATGAATCAAATCATGGAATCACCAGACAACTGGTATCTTCTGAGCGGAGACAACGATTACAGCTGAGGATATGCTTCCGCAAGCGATTGATTTCAATAGTCCAACTATTGGTAAAGAATCACTACCGTGAAGAGAACGTCTGATCAAGCAGCTATTCTATTCATAAGTAAAGCTCTTACAGCGGGACTCTTGTTTGCGCTGGGACCAATTCTCGTGAGGAAGTTGGATCAGGCACAGTATGGGACCTTTTTACAGATTAATCTAATCACATCCCTGTTTGTGGCAATTCTGCCATGTGGCATCCCACAAGCGATCTCATTTTTTGTGCCGCGAATAGATCCTTCTAAACATTTCAGGTTTGTGACTAGGACGTTGACCGCTTTGTTTCTCCTTGGAAGTGTAGGGGTAGTAGTGATCTGGGCGGGAAAGAACTATATCGGACAATGGATGAACAATCCGCAATTGGTCACGCTCGCTCCATACATAGGCGCCTTGATCATCGTCACGATACTAATAGATACGACAGAGACGATTTTTCTTGCATACAACCGATCCGGAGTAGTGGGGATCGTTCTTCCAATAAAAGCCATTGCGAGAGTGGTGGGTGTGGTGCTTCCTCTCCAATTGGAGAGAGGTCTTACTGGGGCATTGGAGGGGCTCATCATCGTGGGGATCGCTGAGTCGCTCATTTTATACGGATATCATGTTGTGCGAAGCAGTGAAGAGGCAAGCGGTCCTTCAGGAGTCTCTATAGCAGAACAGCTTCGGTACGCGTTTCCTGTTGGGATAATAATGATTGTGGGAATCCTTGGATCGAGTATCGACAAGTTCATCGTCTCCTCCATGTTCACACCCGCACAATATGCTTTGTACGCAAGAGGTGCATTCGAGTTGCCACTGGTGGGCATCCTCCCTGGAATGTTATTTGACCTGCTCCTGCCAAAATTTTCCCAGTATCTTCATGAAGGGGGGAAAGGAGAAGTCTTGAGACTCACGAGTGAGGCGATCCGAAGAACCGCCCTGGCATTCTATCCTATCTGTGCGCTGTGTGTCGTATTGGCGGATCCATTAATCACCTTCTTGTTCACGGATGCATACACGGCCAGCGTGCCGATCTTTCAAGTCTATGTGCTTCTCATGCTGTTTCAAGTGGCTCCGCTGCAAATCATCTTTCGTGCAACGGGAAACAATTTTCCGTATCTAAGAGTCACACTCTTGAGGATTGTGTTAGGGGCGGCGTTGACAACCGGTCTCCTTAAGCTGATAGGGCCAATCGGCGCGGCCCTCGCGGTCGTGATCATTCAGGCGATCGTCACCCTGCTCTGCTGCGTTCTCGCGGGTCATGAACTCAATGAGCCATGGAAGCAGCTCGTTCCCTGGAATGATTTGGCAAGAACCTTTGTGCTCAGCGCATGCATTGCCGTGATGATTCTTCCGATCACATGGTTGACGCTTCCAAAGTGGGCGATCCTGATTCTAGGAGGTGGGGTGTTTTCGCTTCTATTCATCTTCTTCGCCTTTTATCTCAGAAGAATCTCCGAGATGGATAAGGAGATTCTTACTCGATGGGCAGCCTTGGTGGTTCGACCGTGATGGGAATCCTCACGGTCGGGTTGTTTGCCACAGCCTTTTTCGGTTGGGTAATCCTGCGAGTCATCAAGGCTAAAGCGCTGGACATTTGGCTGATGCCCTATGCTGCTAAAACCATCATGCCTCGTGAGTCACCTTTCCCCGGTTTGCCGGTCGATGTGATGTTTTGTGTTATTGATCACTTTGAACCTAAGTATGTCAAGCAGGATTCATACGGACACGCAACCTACTTGACCACAAGAGAGGATGAGATTGCAGTCGTTGATGGGTGGGTAGACAGATATCCAAAAATGGCAGCGGCATACAAAGATTCTGACGGGATTTCTCCTCGCCATACCTGGTGCTATCCGATCGAGAATTTTGATTCATCACATGTCGGGAAGCTTGCGGAACTGTGCCGGCAGGGGTTTGGAGAAATAGAAGTCCATCTCCACCATTTTCACGATACCTCGGAAGGATTAGAAAAGGCTTTGGAGATCGGAAAGAAGAACCTAGCGACATATGGAGCCACTGTTTCAGTCGGAAGTCAACGCACTGAACGCTTTGCTTTTGTTCATGGGAATTGGTCATTAGACAATGCCGGCGGCAATGAAACCTGCGGCGTCAATAATGAACTGGAAATCCTCAAAAAAGCCGGATGTTTTGCTGACTTTACTCTTCCATCAGCGCCTAGTCGGACGCAAACAAGAAAGATCAATTCCATCTATTATGCTCACGATGATACACGGAAGCCTAAGTCGCATGATACTGGGATAGACGTGGCCGTGGGTGGGCGAGAACAGGGGACGTTGATGATCATACAGGGGCCTCTCTGTGTCAATTGGAAAAGGCGCAAGTTCGGCATTGTCCCGGCGATAGAAAACGGAGAACTCCATCCTAATAACCCTGTCACTCCTCAACGAGTCAGGTTATGGATGAAGACAGCGGTGCATGTAAAAGGTCAACCGAATTGGACCTTCATTAAGGTGCATTGCCATGGAGGAGTTCGTCGCGACCTCGAGTTTTTCTTAGGTGAACAAGGGCACAGGTTGCACGCTACGCTAGCCAGTGAGATAAGAAATATTGCGGGGCATCGACTTCATTATGTGACGGCGCGCGAGATGTATAACATCATCAAGGCCGCAGAAGACGGTAAACAAGGCAATCCGCACCAATACCGAGACTATCTTATCCCACCCTATCTGAATTCCAGTTTTCATGGTGCAACCGAGTCCCTTTACTCCTGAGCTCATTGATACGTCCTCCGCTGAAGTGCGTTTGTCATTCTGCCGAGGGGCGTGGAAATCTTTGTTAGGCAAGACATGGAGCATTCGAGGTATGAGGCGTTCGTAGTTGGCGATCTCTCATCCATGAAGGTGACAGGCGATGTGTGGAATTGCTGGGTTTGTTGACGATAGCGTCTTTGAAGAAAGGGTGCAGCGGAAGATTCTGGACCGGATGTGCTTCGCGATTACCCATCGAGGTCCGGACGATCAGGGAACGATAGTTGATGGCCCCGCCGCCCTTGGGATGCGCCGACTTTCTATTATCGACGTTGCAGGCGGGCATCAACCGATTCTCAACGAGGATGGCACGGTTTCCGTCGTCTTTAACGGCGAAATTTACAATTATTCGGAGATTCGCGCTGAACTAGAAAAGTGTGGCCATAGATTCCGTACACAATCAGACACGGAAGTCATCGTGCATGCCTACGAGGAATATGGACCTGAGTGCGTTTCGAAATTTAGAGGCATGTTTGCGTACGCAATCTGGGACCGGCGATCGAGCACGCTTGTCTTGACTCGTGACCGTGTGGGTAAGAAGCCGCTACACTACACCCTCGTAGGGAGGGCACTGATATTTGGTTCAGAAATAAAGTCCTTGCTTCAGCATCCGTCAGTAAGGCGCGTTCCTCATATGGAGGCGCTGTCGAACTTTCTCACGTTCGGGTACATCCCCGATCCGGCCACTGCGTATAAAGAAATCAACAAGCTGCCTCCAGGATATCTCCTTATATTTCGAAATGGTGTTGTGAAAATAAAAAGTTATTGGGACTGGCAAACCCACAATTCGTGGAACCATTCTGCGACCCTGTCAGAGGCTGATGCCGTTCATGAGTTACGACAGAAACTGGTTGAAGCGGTTAGGATTCGGCTGATCAGCGAAGTTCCCCTCGGGGCGTTTCTCTCGGGTGGGATTGATTCAAGCACCGTCGTTGGACTTATGGCACAGGCAATGAATCGGCCCGTGAAAACGTTTTCGATTGGTTTCACGGAAGGCTCTCATGACGAGTTGGATTATGCCCGTCTTGCCGCCGGACAGTTTCAAACTGACCATCATGAGTTTGTGGTGACGCCAGACATGTGTAGTCTCGTTGAGGAGCTCGTATGGCACCATGACGAGCCATTCGCCGATGCGTCAAGCATTCCGACGTATGTTGTGTCAAAGATGGCCCGGGAATATGTCACGGTGGTTCTTACGGGTGACGGTGGAGATGAGGTGTTTGCGGGTTATGATCGGTATCTTGTCGACCGACGGCGTGGATTCTATGAGTTTCTTCCTCGATCGTTTCGGGATGGTTTTTTGGTTCGCCTTGGTGGTTCGCTCCCACAAGGTTTCTATGGAAGGAATTACCTCCGCAATATTGGCCTTGACGCGGCGGAGCGTTTCATTGACAGCCTTTGCCTTATTTCTGACGATGCCAAGAGCCTGCTGCTACAGGGGAGCATCATCGACCAACTCAACGGACACGATCCCAAGAAGCACTTTCGTCACCTCTTCAAAATGGGGGTTTCAAACAATCATATTGACCACCAACTGTACCTCGACAGCAAGACGTATTTGCCGGGCGATGTTCTGACGAAGGTCGATCGGATGACAATGGCAAATTCAGTCGAAGCTAGAGCCCCATTTTTGGATCATCTTTTAATTGAGTTTGCGAGCCGGTTGCCATCTGCATGGAAGCTGAAGGGGTACGAGTCAAAGTACATTCTTAAGCAGGCAGTCAAGGGATTGGTTCCACAAGAGATACTGCGTCGACAAAAAAAGGGATTCGGCGTCCCCCTTGGAATATGGATACGAGGTGAGCTGCGACCAATGGTGGAAGGGGTATTGACCGATCTTACGACATCCCAAAGGGGAATCTATCATCAGGCCGGCGTACGAGTGTTGCTTAATGAGCACATGCGCGGGCGACGTGATAACTCACATAAATTATGGGCTCTATTGATGATGGAACTGTGGTTCCGCACGTTTATTGACCGATTCCCTGCAACATCGTTATCTGGCCCCAACCATGCTGCTACTGTGGCATCTTCATCGACTAGGTATGCGGATCATTGAAACGTATCGTGTTCAGTTCGAGAAGATCTAATGCTCTACCATAAGCTGCCAGCGTAGAGTTGTATTACAGTCCTGCCTCACTGCCTGCTTCATTAGAAATAGAGCCCGAATTTTTGCCGGGCGGTGGTTTTTCACTCATACTTCTGCCGCAGACCTCATAGATGACATTAGCTGCTGCGCTCGGGTTCCGTTGTGTTGGCTGAATGCTGAGGCGAACGGTGAAGCAGTCATTTGATCAGAGCGGTCGACCTCAGACTTACCAAGACGCCAAACAGGGAGCAGGCGAGTCCAGCGGTAGGAATATATTTGAGTATCAGTCTGGCTCTAGCCATGGAAATGCTACTAACGTGGCCGTACGTCTAAGGATTTTGCACTTAATCAACAACTTCGAGTTGGGTGGCACAGAAAACCAGGCTGTCCTGCTGCTGAAGCATCTTGACCGAACTCGGTATGACATTCGGCTCGGTGCTCTAAGCACCTCGGGTCCACTCTTTGAACAAGTAGCTCCTTTGTACGGCGCCATCGGGCGATATCCGCTGAATAGTTTTTATGATTACAACGCGCTTAAGCAGGCTATAAGGCTTCGATCATACCTTAGGGAAAATGGGATTCAAATTATTCACACTCATGAATTTTACTCCGGCATATTAGCGACAGTGGCTGCACTATTTACAGAAATTAAGGTAATCGCGAGTCAGCGAAACTTACGCATGTCGGATCGCCTTGTGCACTCTTGGGGACGCAGAGGAATTAACGCTCTTGCAGACACAATACTTGTCAATGCTCAAGCAATTAAAGCTCACATTCTCACGACTAGTTCAGTCTCCCCCGCCAACATTGTTGTGATCAAAAATGGTCTTAGCGGTGTCTCCTTTGTCAGAGATCCTGAACAACTTCTAGAGGTGCAGTTCAGAGCTAAAATGGATTTGACTTGTGAACTAGGAATTGCGAGCTCATCAGCAATCGTGGGAATGGTGGCCAATTTTCGTCCGGTGAAAGGACATCGACATGTACTGGACGCCGCAGCTCGTGTGCTCCAAAGGCTGTCAAATGTTCATTTCCTGTTTATCGGGGAGGGGGAATTGCGCAGTGATTTAGAGCGACAGACGAAAGAGCTTGGAATTGAGCGAAATATTCATCTCATGGGGCATCGAACAGATGCAAGATCGCTTGTGGCCGGTTTTGACGTAGCGCTGTTGGCCTCATTGCATGAGGGGATGCCAAACACGGTCTTGGAAGCGATGGCTGCAGGTGTTCCGGTCATTGCTACTGCTGTCGGCGGGGTTAATGAAATCATCGAGGACGGGCAAACTGGATACTTGGTGCCTCCGGGGGATCCTGTTGCACTGGCTGAATGCCTGAATCGCGTGCTTGAACATAAACAGGTGAGACGAAAGATTGGTTTGCAGGGGCAACAGTTTGTCCAGAATAACTTTACCGTCGGTCAGTTAGTCTTATCAGTGCAAGAACTTTATGAGTCAATTGTGAATCGAGGGTGTGGCGATAAACGATCAGATGATCCCGTCTGACCCATATCTCACATGAGCAGAGATTCTTACCAAAGAAGACAGAGGACCATTGTATCTAGGAGGCGGGTCGTTTCAGCAACGTGGATTATGAGGTATTTCTGGAGAACGTGATGACTTGCACGCATAAAATTCGCGTCTGCCTTGCGGCGCCATCGCTAGATATTCTGGGCGGTCAATCTCGCCAGGCCGTGCGTTTATTGGCTGGCCTTCAGAAAGAAGCATCGTGAGCTACCCCCGATTCCGTGGACACTGAGTTAA